>DASQPM010000113.1:0-10155 GCA_035643935.1 Pyrinomonadaceae bacterium
ACCTGTCCTGGGGCGGTGCCCCAGGCTTTCGCATTTCGCGCCCTTGGCGCTGGGTTGACTAAAGAATCATGATCGGGACGTTTCTAAAGAACTACAAAATTCTCGAAAAGCTCGGCGTTGGCGGGCAAGGCACAGTTTACAAAGCCACCGATGGAAAACTCGGCCGCACGGTGGTCGTTAAAGTTTTGCCGCCGGAATTAACGGCAAGAGAAGCAAACCTGAAACGCTTTGAACGCGAAGCACGACTCGCCTCCTCGCTCGATCATCCAAACATCTGCACCATATTCGACCTCGATGAAGTTGAAGGTGTTCACTTCATCGCCATGCAGTACGTCGAAGGTCGCAACGTACGCCAGCTTGTGGGCGGCCATCCCCTCGAGCTGAAAAGCGCCCTGTTGATTGGTATCCAGGTTACCGACGCACTCGCTGCCGCACATTCGCGCGGCATCATCCACCGCGACATCAAGAGTGGCAACGTGATGGTCACCCCATCGGGCCAGGTAAAGATTCTGGATTTTGGTCTGGCAAAATTGCTGGACGACTCAGAAGAAACTCCGAAGACCGCTCTGCACCGAACAGACTTGACCGAAGTCGGTGTGCCTTATGGCACTGCAACCTACGCAGCGCCGGAACAAGCTCGCGGCGATCGCGTCGATAAGCGCGCGGACATTTTTTCTACCGGCGTTTTGCTTTACGAGATGCTGACAGGCACCTGGCCGTTTCGTGGCAAGACGACGATCGACGTGCGGCACGCAGTGCTGCATGATGCGCCGCGGCCAGTTGCCGAGCTGCGCAAGGAAGCTCTGCCAAGCAGCCTGCAGCAGATTTTGGATCGCTGTTTGGCAAAAGAGCCGCGCAATCGCTATCAGAAAATGGAAGAACTGCGCGACGATCTGCGCGGCGTCCTGAAGGAAGTTTCGACAAGTGAAACTACGGGCCAGCCGTTCACCAGCGTCACACCGGAACCGGCGCGCCACTTGCCCGGCGCAAACCCTGTCTCGCGCGCGATGCGTTGGCTGAAAGGTCGGAAGGTTGATTCCACCTCTGCGCCTGGTGCCACGACGCCAACCAAACCCAGCATTCACGAGACTCCGTTTACAACTATTGCCGATCAGGAGAAAAAAAGTCTCGCAATCCTACCGTTCCGCAATCTGAGTAACGATCCGGCCGCCAGCTTTTATGAATTCTCGCTTGCCGACGCAGTTATTACTGAACTCGCGCGCGTGCGCTCGCTGGTGGTGCGACCGTCTTCGGTAATTGCGAAATACCAGGGCGGACAGATGGATCCGCCCGAGATAGGCCACGAGTTGAATGTGAGTGCGGTGCTGACCGCAGGTTTTATGCACGCCGGCGGTCGCTTTCGCGTGACCGCGCAGTTACTCGACGTCGCTTCCGGCGACATACTCTGGAGCGATCGCATCGACACTTCCGCCGCCGACATCATCGCCCTGCAAGATACTATCGCACAGCAAATCGTCGAGGGTTTGCGGCTTGAGCTGAGTCCCGCCGAACAGGACGGCATAGCGAAACCGTCAACGCAAAACGCAGCGGCTTACGAACAATACCTGCGCGGCCGCGATTTGTTTGCTCGTTTCATTTTCCGCACCATTGCGCCGGAAGATTGCGCCGGGGCAATCGAGCATTTTCAGCGCGCCATCGAATTGGATCCCAACTTCGCGCTGGCCCATGACGGACTTGGCGCTGCTTATGTCAATCGAGTGTTCAAGGGGTTCGGCGGCGCGGAAGACTATGAACGCGCGGAAGCCGCGTTTCAGAAAGCGTTGTCAATCGATCCGCAGTTGATCGAAGCGCGGATGTTGATGGTCTTTATTTATTTATGGCGTGGGCAAAAGCAGAAAGCGCGCGAAGAAGTTGCGCGCGCGCGTCGTGAAGCGCCTGACGAGCCGGTGGTCCATTTTGTGAAAGCCACGCTGCACCGGCTCGACGGCGAGTATGGCCGCGCGTTGCGTAGTTACGAACGCTTAATGCGTCTTGACCCGGCTGCCCATGTCGTCGCCAGCTACAATCGCGCTCTGGTTTACATGTACATGGGAAATTTCGAAGAGACCGAGCGACAGTTGGACCATGCCGGCGATCCCGACAATCCGCTGGTAAAAACTTTTCGCGCGCTGGCTTTGTATTACACCGGCAAGACCGATGCGGCCGCTGAGTTGATGCAACCAAACATCGCTACGCATCCAAACATGCACGGTATTCGTCCTTTCATGGCCATGTTTCTCAGCGCACAGGGTAAACATCAAGAAGCGCTCGCGCAGTTAAACTCAGACGTAATCCGCAACGCGGAAGTCGATGCGGACATCGCTTACTCAGTCGCGTCGGTCTATGCGCTTGAAGGAATGCAGGATGAGGCGTTCGACTGGTTGGCACGTGCCATTGCACTGGGAAATGAGAACCAACCCTGTTTTGAACATGACCCAAACTGGTCCGCATTGAAAAGCACTCCGCGGTTTCAGGAGTTGATGGCCCAGGTTCGCTCTCGTCATATAGCCGAAGGGGTTAGGACTAAAGCTGCGCATCAGATCCGCGCTGAGAACAAATCATCTGATGTTTAGAAACTTCCGGGCAGCCATCGGCGCCAGCTTGCTGCTGACATTTTCCGTTATTGAGCCGCTTGCCCCGATTGGTGTCGCGCAGCAACAGCCGCAACGCGAACGGCGCGTCACCTCCATCACTCGCGCCACACCGGCAGCGAGTCCAACTCCGCTTGCCAGCCCACTTCCAAGTCCTCCAACGCGCGTCAAGCAATCGTCCGCTACTACTGAACTGCGCTCGGGCGCAACGACGCGCACGCTTGCGGAGATGCAGGCGCGCATTTCAGATATCCTGCGCCAGCCGGAGTTGGCCCCGGCGACAGTAGGAATCAAGGTTACATCGCTCGACACCGGAAAGGTTCTATTCGAACAGAACGCCAACAAACTGCTGAGCCCGGCCTCAAACATGAAGCTTTACGCCGTCGCTGCGGCGCTTGATCGACTAACACCCGATTATCGTTTTAAGACATCGGTCTACTCGCAAGAGAAGCCTGAAAGCGACGGCACGCTTAAGGGCGACCTGATCATTTACGGCGGCGGCGATCCATCTTTGTCGTTTCGTTTCAACAATGGTGACTACGCGAAGGGCATCAATGATCTTGCAGATCGCATTGTCGCGGCAGGTATAAAGCGGGTTCAAGGCGATTTAATCGGCGATGAGAGTTACTTCAGCGGCGCCCCATATGGTTCCGGTTGGGAATGGGAAGACTTGCAATGGTGGTATGGCGCCGAAGTCAGCGCGCTATCCATCAACGACAACTTCGTAAACGTTTCCATAAGACCAGCCAGTAGCGTTGGAGCGCCTGCTGTCGTGACAATCTCACCAGCCGATCCTTTATTAACAATTAATAATCACGTTACTACCGCGGCGCGGGGAAGCAAACGCGACTTGGCCATATATCGCGAGCTTGCGTCCAACGTCGTTGAAGTAAGCGGCGCGATCGCGCTTGGAGATGAGGCTTATTCGGGCAGGTTGGCGATTTCACAACCGGCACTGCTCTTCGTTTACCTGCTGCGGTCGGCGCTGGCGACGCGCGGTGTAACGATTTCCGGCAAAACTCGCGCGCTCGACAATCGATCAGGGTCGAGCCTCATCCACAAAGGTGTGCTGGCCCTCGCAAGTTTGCGTCATGGACCAGAGCCGGTTGAGTTGACCACGCTGCAATCGGTGCCCTTGAATATTATCGCGGCGCAGACATTGAAACCCAGTCAAAACCTCTACACAGAATTGATCCTGCGCACGCTGGGAACTGTAGTGTTACCACAGACAACTTCGCCTGCTCCAGTTCAACGTAGTGACTCGAATGAAACAGCAGAAGTTCCTATCTCCCAGTTCAAAAATAGTGAGTCATACGGCATCGAGGTGGTGAAGAATTTTTTGAGTCAGGCTGGTCTCAACCCAACGACGCTAAACTTAACTGATGCGTCCGGTCTGTCGCGCAACGATCTGGTCACGGCGGACGCGACTGTTCAACTGCTCACTTATATGCGCCGGCATCGTTACGCAACGGCCTTCCGGGAAGCGCTGCCGATTGCGGGCGTGGATGGAACCTTGCGTAACCGAATGAAAGGAACTGCGGCGCAAAATAATTTGCGCGCTAAGACGGGTACGCTGAGCTCCGCGTCGAGTCTTTCAGGATACGTTACTACAGCGTCGGGTGAGGAACTGGTTTTTTCAATAATGGTCAACAACTATCCGGATGGTGTTAATCCGCCGTCCCTGTGCATAGATCCGATTGCTGTGCTGCTGGCGTCGTTTGCCGGGCGCTCTTAAAGCAAACTGTTAGTTTGTGAAGGTTCGGGAAAGTCACCACGCAGAAAACTTTTTCCAATCATGAGTCTTTTGTATCAACGCAAACTAACAGTTTGCTTTACATAAACCATGCCTCCTAATTTCAGTAAGTTTCATGGCTTCGGCAACGACTATATCGTTGTGGATGCGAACCAGTTTTCTGACGCGAATGGATTAGGAGAGTTCGCACGCCGCATCTGCAATCGTCATTACGGCGCTGGCGCCGACGGCATCGCAGTAGTCAGTCCATCTCAAGATCAAGCTGCAGATTTTCAAGTGCGCATCTTCAATCCCGACGGCAGTGAAGCTGCGCTTTCCGGAAACGGGACTCGCTGCGCGGCCGCCTATCTATATCACCAACGATTGTGGCAGGGAGAGCAGCTTCGGCTGAGCACGCGCGCGGGTGTCAAGCTATACGTCTTGCGCAAAGACTACGGCAACGGCTGGTACGAATTCGATTCAGAACTTGGGCAGCCAAAGTTTGATTCCGCATCGATCCCCATGCTGACTGATCCTCCATTGGACCAGGTAGTCGATTACGATCTCGGTGTCGACGGTGAGAATTTCAAGGTCACTGCTTTGCAAATGGGAAATCCGAATTGCTGCATTTTTGTCGATGACTTCAACGGTCTCGATTGGCGCCGAATCGGAAAGGCAATCGAGAATCATAAACAGTTTCCCGAACGCACAAATGTAGTTTTCGTGCGCGTAAAGGATCGTCACCACATAGAACTGCGCATCTGGGAACGCGGGGTCGGCGAGACCACCGCATCCGGAACGTGTTCCTGTGCAGCCGCGGTAGCCGCTATGGTCGGGAAGGAAACCGAGCGGGCCATCGAAGTTGAAATGCAGGGTGGCCGTGCGAAAATCCACTGGCGTGACGACGGCGAGGTTGTAATTACGGGCACGGCTGAAGTAATTTATGCAGGTCAATGGCTGGCCCCAATCGGATAGGATGACCAGATTGGACCATTAGGTCCAAATCTTAGCCGGCATAACTCTGGATATCCCCCAATGAACTCTCCTGAGCTGAGTCCTACCTCATTATTTTCCGGTTTCTTTCTGCGCACTTTTGCGGCAATTGTTTTGCTTGCGTTGTTGCCGATGCTTTCGGGATGCGGCGGCAAACTCGTGAAGGAAACATCCGCCGAGCCGGTAGTTGAACGCCCTCCACTGCTTCCCGTTAATTTCCCAACCTGGTTTGGCAATCCCGGGCGCAACTTCTATGGCACCGGACCGTGGTCCAATAAGCCATTGGAGGTGGTTTGGGATTTCAAGACAGATTGGTCCAGCGGACGTTTGCACAAAGATCCATGGGCAGGTTCCGGCTGGCCCGGTCAACCGGCCATTGTTGGCGATCGAATTTATTTTGGCTCGGCAGGCGCGCGCGTCTACGCCCTAAACTCTCAAGACGGCTCGGTCATTTGGTCCTACAAAACCGGTGACAGCGCCAAGTCATCGCCTGCAGTGTCAGGCGATCGTTTAGTGATCGGAAACCTGGACAACAGTGTCTATTGTTTGAATGTGAATGACGGCGCGCTGATTTGGAAATTCAAGACTGCGTTTGAAACCGACTCGTCGCCGGCAATTATCGACGATCGTGTGTACATCGGCGGCGAAGACGGATTTTATTATTGTTTAAATCTCGCCGATGGCGCCCTTATCTATAAACAACCGCTTGCCGGCTCCGTCGAAGGCGGATCGACGATCGTTGCCGGCAAGATTTTTGTGGGGACTGAAGCGGGTGATCTTTATTGCTTGAACCAGGCGGATGGCGCCGTAGTTTGGAAAGCGCGCATCGGCGCGGATTCGAATTCCACACCCGCAGTCGCCAATGGTTTCGTCTACACGGCGGCCGAAGACGGAATTGTCAGGGCCTTCAAACAGGAAGATGGCGCACCAGGCTGGACCCACAAAGTTGACGGTGGTCTTAACTTAAAAACCAAAGAGAAGACTGGCTTCTGGGCGAGCCCAATCGTTTCCAAAGGCCGAGTATTCATTGGTTCGAACAATGGCTATTTGTATTGCCTGTCGGCTATCGATGGACAACAAGTGTGGGCCTACCTCGCACGCGCTGCGATTTGGGGGAGTTCGCCAGTGGTTGAAGGCCGCGTCATTTTTGGCGACAAGGCAGGTTGGGTTTACGCGTTAGCGGCTGACGATGGAAAACTGCTTTCCGAAATTCAGATTGGCGAAAACGTCGACGCCACGCCCGCCGTCATGAACGGGCGCGTCTATGTTGGGGCCTTCAATGGAAAGTTCTATTGTCTGAAATAACTTGCTGATCTATCTCGTCGACAACACCATCGATGGCCAGGGCGCCAGCCCGCGAGAACTGCGCGCAGTACTCGGCCGCATGCGCGCAGGTTTCGAGATATTGACCGAACCTTTTCACTCCGTTTCCCTCAAACGGATAAAGTCGCTAAATCCTTCGCACATCATTCTCAGCGGTCAAAGTCATCCATGGAACCAATACTCAGCGCAATCGCTCGCCGGTGTCTTCGAAGTCATAAAAAAGGCGCCGCAGCCAATACTCGGAGTATGCGGCGGACATCAACAAATGGCACTGGCGTTTGGCGCGCCCGTTGATCTGATGGCGCGCCTCGAGCCGGGCGAGGGATACGAAGGTGCGAAACGCGAGCGTGGCTACTTTCCGGTCGACACGGACCGCAAGGGGATCTTCAAGAACCTGCCGGCCAGAATTACCGTTTGGCATTCTCACTTTGACGAAGTGAAGCACCTGCCAAAAGGTTTTCACGCCACCGCGTGGAACGAGAACTCGCCGATTCAAGCCATGGAACACACCAGCCGGCCGCTTTTTGGCGTCCAATTTCACCCCGAACTATTTGACGAGCAACACCCGGACGGCCGCCGAGTTATTGAGAATTTTCTCTCAATTTCGGTCGCCTGAACACACCAGACCGAGGTTTTCGCTCGCCCTCTAACTTACAGTATTTCAATATTTAGGCCCAACTCCGGGCTTTGCCGAAGTTTTCGAGCCTCGTCACGCCTGGACTGGGCTGCGAGGCCTGTGCTAGTTTTCATGCCGTCAAGCGGGGAGTTCTTAACCCCGCCTTTTCTTTTAAGTGGTCCTGGTTTTCAGCGCATGCATTAAGGATGCAAGCCCCCAACTCCGGCTGACATGGTTCCTGACTCCTTGAGCCGGAGGTCGAGTCATAGGAAAGAACGGACCCGCGCAGTCGCTGAAACCTATTCAAGCAGTAATCGGACAGGAGACCCGACGGATGAAAGCAATGATTGACCGAAGCGCTGTCATTGTGTTTGCGTTTCTATTTGGCTTTATAGTTTTTACAGCAACGCCTTCAATAGCAGAAACCCTCCTTTCACAATTCAAGGAACAAAAAGAAGACGCTGGTCAGACCCAGGGAAAGGCCTCAAGGGCGGCCGATTCTGCCAGTTTAAAAGGAACAATTTGGGACGACAGCTCCGTTGCCGGACCAACCACCAGCTACGTTGCCACGGCTTATAGCCTGAGAGGCAGAACAGCCAGCGGCAGAATGGTAAGCCGAGGCCTGATTGCTGCGGATCCGCGTGTTTTGCCACTCGGTTCTCGTGTCCGACTGGATCATCCCGGTTATTCAGGCGAGTATCTGGTTGCCGACACTGGCGGCGCGATTCGTGGACGTCATATCGATATCTGGACGCCGAGCTCAAGCGAAGCGATGCGGTTTGGCAGACGGACGGTGAAGTTAACCGTTCTGAGCTATGGCGGCCGGCGTGGCAAGAAACCAGGCAAAAGCTAAACTCTATTCAGGTTTAGGAATATGGGCCGGCAGAAGGAAAACCTTCTGCCTTTTTTATTGTGAGATTTCTTCACCGGTCAGTTTTCGAATCTTGTCGTGGTAACATGCCGTCCGTTCCCCTAAGCATGTCCAAAAGAGCAAAGGTTTATGCAGGTTAGTCGCCAACCGTCTGTAAACAATCTGGAAATTCCCGCTGCTGAGCCATTGGTGGAAGTGACGCGCGGGGCAATTACCGAATCGCGGCACCGCGGACACGTGGTCGCGGTCGAGCCGGACGGTAATATTGTTGCGTATCTCGGCGCGCCCGAAACAGTAACGTTTCTGCGTTCGTCCGCCAAACCTCATCAGGCGATTCCTTTAATAACATCCGGTGCCGCAGATCGTTTTGGTTTTACTGAAAAAGAGATTGCACTCGCCTGCGCTTCACATAGTGGCGAACCAATGCACACGCAAGTCGTCGCTTCGATGCTGAAGAAAATCGCGCTCGGACCGGAAGCTTTAAAGTGCGGCACTCATGAGCCTTTCAGCCCTGAGGCGACAAAGTTGTTGCGCGAGCGCGGCGAACTGCCGAACGTTCTACAGAATAATTGTTCCGGCAAGCACGCCGGCATGCTGGCGCTTGCGCTGCATCTGGGCGCGCCTACTGAAACGTATTACGAGCCGGGCAACCTTGCGCAACTTGCAATCGGAAAGGTCATTTCACAATTTTCCGGCGTCGCAATCGAAGATATTTCGGTTGGCATCGACGGCTGCGGCGTTCCCGTGTTTGGCTTAACTGTCAATGCAATGGCCTTGATGTATGCACGGCTGGTCCAACCGCCAAAGGAATTTGATGAACCAACCAGGGCAGCGTGCGCGCGCATAGTTTCGGCAATGACGACCTACCCGGAACTGATCGGCGGCTCCACCGATCGCCTTGATACAGAGATGATGCGCGCCGCCGGCGGTCGCTTGATTTCCAAGGTTGGCGCGGAAGGGGTTTACACAGTTGGCGTATTGCCCTGCGACGACTGGCCGAAAGGATTTGGGCTGGCGCTTAAGATTGAAGATGGCGACGATCATCGCGCGCGACCGACGGTGGTGATCGAGTCGTTGCGGCAACTGGATGTGCTGGTTAACGAGTCGCTCGAGGCAGTTGCGCGTTACGCGTTTTTCCCGGTCCTCAACCGGCGCGGCGACCTAGTTGGAGAAGTCAGAGCGAGCTTTGAACTAAACCGCGCTGGGAACTGAACCGCTAACGATTTTCCCTGAACCGCTAACGATTTTCCTATGAGCAGCACTGAAGTTTCAAAAGCAATTCCCGGCAACGGCGAAGGCGCGTCCGCCGGTCCGCCCAGCCTGGGCCGTGATGCTGCCGGCAGAGTTGATCTGGATTCCGTGCCCGATGTTATTCAGTGGTTCCTGGATTTCGATCAGCGCGTCGCAATCGTCAAACACCGCAACGTAGAAGAAGTTTTTCAGTGGAAACAGCAGCACAGCGAGGCGGCAGGCGAACAAGTCTTCGCTTTTAACCGCGCCGAGGATCGCCTGGCCATCGGAATAATTCAGGCGCTGGCAGAACATGCTACAGAACACGAGCTGCATAGTTGGATCAGCCAGCTTCTTAATGCCCTCGATTCTGCTTCGAAAGCTAACGAGTCGGCCACAACCGCATATCAACTCGATTTGCAGGCGGGCGAATCGGTTGTGGGCGAAGCCGAAAAGATCCCTTCAGCGCGTGGCCGCGAGGAGTTTTTGATCAATTGCTGGATCGAAACACTTTGCACAGCCGAAGCTCGGGTCCTGGGTTGGTTATACAAAGAACTGTACGGCCACGCCTACGTTCCCGATTCAACCTTCACAAAATAACCGGGGTCGCCACGCGGGCAGCCCGCGTGGGGTGGTCGTAGACTTATGAACGATGCTTTGCGCGCGCTGTTTCCGGTAACCGAGCGCGTTAACTATCTGAACCACGCTGCCATTTCTCCACCTCCCGTCGCAACCATCGCTGCTATTCAAAGTCAGTTAAAGGACGTTTCCGAAAACGGCTCGGTTAACTTTCGCAGTT
>DASQPM010000114.1:0-3881 GCA_035643935.1 Pyrinomonadaceae bacterium
CGCGCGCCCGGCACGATTACTGCGCCTGCCGGTATTTCCAGCGGTGCTTCGGCTGTACGTTGATAAATCTTTTCACGCACCAGATCGTAAACCGGGGTTGAGCCGGTAAGAATTGTTCCCGCCGCCAATACGGCCCGCTCACGCACAATCGTTCCTTCGTAAACGCCGCAACCACCACCAACCAAAACATCATCTTCAATGATCACGGGCACCGCCCCCACTGGTTCCAGCACGCCGCCAATCTGCGCCGCAGCCGACAGGTGCACACGCTTGCCGATTTGCGCGCACGATCCCACCAGCGCATGGCTGTCGATCATTGTTCCTTCATCGACGTAGGCACCCACGTTTACGTACATCGGCGGCATGCAGACAACGCCTGACGCGATATAAGCGCCCTCGCGTATGCTCGAGCCGCCCGGAACAATGCGTATATTCTCGTTGAGCGTCGTCGGCCGGGTACGGTAGGTTTCCTTGTCAAAAAAGCGCAGCACTGACGACGCAGACATGTCCACCAATTGGCCCATGCGAAAGCCGAGCAGTATTCCCTGCTTTACCCAGGAGTTAACGTTCCAGGTTCCGTCCGTCGCCCGCTCGGCCGCGCGCACCTTGCCGCGATTCAATGCAAGCTTGAATTCATCAAACAGCGCGCGATCTTCTGAACCGAAGCCGACGCCGGCACGCGCGCTCAGTGCTTCAATCTTTTCACGAAGTGGCATGCGACGCTTCTTTCAAAAGACCAAGCTCTGACATGACGTCGCGCAAACGCGCGCGGCTGCTTTCCTGAATCGGCACCAGCGGCAAACGATAGTTCTCGCCGATCAAGTTCATCATTGCCAGTCCAGCTTTCACCGGTCCCGGGCTCGACTCAACAAAATTCGTCTCCATCAACGGCAGCAGACGATAATGCAGCTCGCGCGCTTCGTCCCATTTTCCTGCAAGCGCTAGATCCACCATTCGCGACATCAGCGCGGGCGCCTGGTTCGACGCAACTGAGATCAAGCCGTCGCCACCCAGCGCAATCAACGCGAAAGTGATGGCGTCATCTCCTGATAGAACGCAAAAACCTTTAGGCCGCCCGCGCAGAATTTCCATAATCTGCGACAAGTTCCCCGACGCCTCTTTCACGGCCACAATGTTTTCGCAATCGCGCGCGAGCTTTAATGTCGTTTCGGCGGCGATGTTGCATGAGGTGCGGCCCGGCACGTTGTAGATAACGATCGGGAGATCGACCGCTTCAGCAATCGCACGAAAGTGGGCGTAGAGACCGTGTTGCGTCGGCTTGTTATAAAACGGAGCGACGACTAGCACTGCGTCGGCGCCAAGACGCTGCGCGATTTTGGAATTCTCAATCGCCGCCGCAGTTGAATTGCTGCCGGTGCCGGCGATTACTTTTGCGCGGCCACGTGCTAGTTCTATCGCACGACTGATGACGCGTTGGTCCTCCGCTTCAGTCATCGTCGCGCTTTCGCCGGTGGTGCCGCACGGAACCAGCAAGCGCACACCGTTGTTAAGCTGATACTCAATCAAACGCGTTAGCGCCGCTTCATCGATTGCACCATCGGATGTGAAGGGCGTCACCAGCGCAGTTGCGCAACCGCGCACCCAGTCAATCGAGATCGTCATAATATTTACCTCACTTAATCGGCAAGTCCCGAGTTAGAAGTCAACTACGCAGCCTCTCAGGTCGGGAATTCCTTTCTTGAATTATCCTCATCTACTCTGTGCTTCTATGACTACTATTAAGAATCTCGTCAATGACTTCCGAAAACTCAAAAACGCCTTTGCGGCCAATGATCCAATGCGCCGCCAACAGCGCGCCGGCGGCAAAGCCTTCGCGTGAACGGGCCATATGCGTCAGTGTGATTTGATCGGCTGCGGAATCAAAGCCAACGCGATGGGTCCCGGGAATCTCACCGGCACGCGTTGACGCAACCGGGATTTCGCGTTTGATGAATTCAGCCAACACGCTCTTCAATCTCAGCGCCGTGCCGGACGGTGCGTCACGTTTGCGCGAATGATGCTGCTCTTCAATGAACGCCTCATACTGATCAAGGCCGCCAAAAAGCTTCGACGCATTCGCGACGAGGCGATAGAAAACATTCACACCGATGGAAAAGTTCGCGCCATAGACCAGCGCGCTGCTGTGCTCTGTTATGATTTCTTTCGCGCGGCTTTCCTGATCCTTCCAGCCTGTAGTTCCCTCCACCAACGGCACGCCCGCCAGTGCGCATGCTTCGATATTTCTCAGCACTGCCGGGCCCACTGAAAAATCAACTGCTACGTCATGACGTCTTAACATCGCAGCCAGCTCGTTGACGTCTTGATCAGACTCGTTCGAGGTTAGCTTTATTCCGATCTGATCGCCGGCAGCCTCGGCCTGCGTCTCAACCAGCCGGCCCATCGCTCCATATCCAATCAGCGCCAACTTCATCGCGGCACTCCTTCCGCGATTTGTTCCGTAGGCTCGATGCTTTGAGTCAGGAGCAGATTGCGCGCCAGCCCCGTATAGAGATCGACCGCTTCCAACAGTTCTTTTTTCCGCACGCCTTCGCCGTCGGTGTGTGCCTTAAGAATTGATCCCGGCCCCAGCAGCAATGGTTTGCCCCAGCACGACAGGTACGGAATGTCTGTAGTGAAGCGCACTACGCACTGTTCGAAACCGGTAACTGTAAAAAGATGAACTGGCTCGTGCACCGATAAATACTCCACTTCAGCGCGGCCTGCAATAGCTTTTGCCAAAATTGATTTCACCGCAGCCGGATCGCTCACCAAACGCAACTGCAGAACAGCCGACGCTGCGGCCGGTATTACATTGGCGCGCGTGCCGCCGCTGATGACGCCGATGTTGCAGGTCGTTTCACCGAGCAGCGCATCGCTGGGCCATTGGCACTGGCGAATGTCCTGCAAGACATCGAGCAACTTTTCAATCGCCGACTCGCCCTGTTCCGGATAGGCCGAATGCGCGGATTGTCCTCTTGCTGTCAGCGTCAAACGCAGCGAACCCTTAGTAGCGCTTGCCAATTTATTATCCGTGGGTTCGCCGTTGATTAAGTATTCACACTCACTCGCAAGCGAAATGGTATTCGCGATCCGCGCGCCTTCGCTTCCCTGTTCCTCATCAACCGTGAACAAGAGCGCGATTTCGTTCATGCCCTCAGCGCGCAAGCGTTCCGCGGCGATAATCTGGGTGGCAATGATTCCCTTGGCGTCGCAGGCACCGCGCCCCAAAATCCATTCATCGTTTTCGCTCGAGGCAAGGTGCGGCGGCACCGTGTCCATGTGCGTCGATAGCACAACTCGCGGCGGCGCGCCCGTGGTGGCAAGAACATTGAAGCGTCCTTCTTGAACTTCCTGCCGCTCAACTTTATATCCCAAACTCTCGAGATGCGCCGCGAGAAATTCCCCTACTGCCTCTTCGTCGCTGCTTAGCGAAGGAATGTCGATTAGTTTCTTTGTTAGTTCAAACAAGTCCATTGAGTCGCTTTTCTAACTGCACCGCTGGCTTTGTACAAAAGTTCGCCCATGACTGGCGCTGCTTGTACGTTCACAGCATTCGCGTATCGCTCATCACGCGAAGCGTTCTCATTAGCACCGTGGCTTCAGCCCGGTGATAAAAGGATCGTTCCATCTTCGTTTAATCGTTTTAACGGTTTACCGGGACGCCGGAAACCGTTGAAACGGTTAGACAGTCGTGATCACCGACAGTGGTCACCGGGCTGAAGCCACGGTGCTAATGAGAACGCTCCGCGTAGGCCCAGATCGATTTTTTTTGCAAAGCTTACGCCGCTGCTCGTTGTGTTAAGCTGAAACACTCACGCCCCAATCATCGATTGCGGTGTGTTCCTCTGCCGACTTCTCAAAAAATTCCTTATGCAGCCGCA
>DASQPM010000115.1:0-3347 GCA_035643935.1 Pyrinomonadaceae bacterium
CAAGGAAGTCTATAAGTACGACTATGACGCAGTCGGTAATTGGGTGAAGATGACCGCAGCCGTTGCAGTCGTGGAAAATGGGCGCATCAGTTTTGAGCCCAGCGAAGTTACCTACCGAACAATTTTTTATTATCTCGACGCCGCCATGGCCAAGATGCTCCAGCCCGAAAATTCTCCGGCGCCGGCGAACGCCGCGACCGGCGCGGTAGTGGGCCAACCATCCAAGCCCGCTGATACGAAGCCCGTCTCGGCGTTACCTCCGGCGACTTCTTTCGACAAACTCAAACTGTCCGGAGTCACTCCGCCGTCCGGTGAGTTTCGTAACGCATCAGACGAGAAGTCCAGGACGGTCGTAGTTACGAACAGCGATGCGCCGCCCACTCCGCGACCTTTGATGAAGCCCGTTTCGGGTGGCGTGCTCAATGGCAGGGCGATAAGTTTGGCCACGCCTGTCTATCCGGAATTTGCGCGCCGCGCGCGCACCGTTGGCCTGGTGGAAGTGGAAGTTGTGGTGGACGAAAATGGCAAAGTCATTTCTGCGCACGCAGTAGCCGGTCCGCCGTCACTCCGCGAAGCCTCCGTGCAAGCGGCGCTTCGCGCACAGTTCTCGCCAACAAAACTTTCAGGTCAACCAGTAAAGATTACTGGCAAGATCAACTACAACTTCACCATTCCGCAGTAGGACTTTGACGTGGCGGATCCTGGTATACGCCGGCGTCGCCCACCAAACTTTTAAGGAAGAGGACCCACGTATGGCACTGACTGGAGAGCTTAGCGATCTTTCGCTGGCCGAGCTGATTGAGTTTTTCTGTAACCAACGCAAGACCGGCCGGCTAAAAGTGATTTACTCGGTTGGCCCGGGATATTTTTATCTTCAATCCGGTTCAGTGGTACACGCCAGGATCGGTGTCCTGCGCGGAATCGATGCGGTTTATTATGCACTGACGCTGCCGAACGCTTCGTTCACTTTCAGTCCGGCGTTTGAACCGCCTGAGCAGACCATCAATCAACCCTGGACCTCAGTCGTCCTGGAGGGTTTGCGTCGCATGGATGAAGGCGTTATACCCAGCGATCCTTTTCCCGATGGGCATCACGTGCAGGTCGAGGATATCAAAGCAGAAGAGGCAAGAGGAGAAGAGGCAAGGGCAGATGAGGTCAAAGCCGCCGCGCCCATAGCGGTCGAACCAAGTGTCGTTGTCGAGGAAAAGGCGGGAAGCATTCCCGCCGTCAGCCACAAATTTGAAAAGCCGGTGTTCAAAGCTACGGCCCCTGAACTGCCGGACATGGGAGCGTTTCTCTCTCAAACAGACACCTCGGGACGTTTTGGATCGTGGAAATTGATGGGCGTAGTCGCTGCCGTCGCTTTAATCGTCGGCGTGATCGCGGTGCCGTGGGGATGGTACGCCCGGAAGACGGCCAGGCTGGCAAACGAAGCCCAGACAGTGCCGGCCCAAAATTCCCAGCCCGTCTCGCAACCGGTGACGGCGAATGAAACGCCTGCCGCGCCGGCCGCGAACGACAGCGTCGTACCCGAGACATCATCTGAGGCGGCTGACCTGGCTGCGAAACGCGCACGCGAAGCACGGCTTAAAGAACGAGCAGCGAAGGCGCAGGAGATAACAACTGCTCAGGCCCCCACCCAGTCCACGCCGGCCGCGGTCAATTCGACCGTCGCGAAGACCCAGTCGTCCCCGCCGGCTGGAACGAAGAAAGCTACCGTGCAAGTTACCTTCGATGAGAACGGACGAGTGACTCAGGCTTCGGGGGGGGACGCGACGGCGTTGCGCATCGCGCGACAGAAACGGTTTCCCGCGGGTAAGGCTGGTTCGGCTACGGTCACGATTCCAATTAACTAGCTTTGGGTTTGGAGTTCCGCCTTTAGACGGCAGGTTCGGATGGGAGCATTCCGCCTAAAGGCGGTATCCCTACGATCTCACAACAGGGCCATCACTTCTTCTTCGCTCAACACTGCTGACGCCTGTTTGGCTCGTTCATAAATACGAGTCACACGTTCTTCACTGGGCTCGAGATCGCGGCTTTCCAGCCAGAAGATCACGTTTGACTTCCCGCTCATCGGACCGATCTCGATGACTTGTTTCAAACCAAATTGTCCGGCGGGCACGCCAGAGTAGATCAGATCGGCAAGTTCCGTATCTCCTTTGCGGTAGCTCTTGATCACGGCGGCCGCATGAACGCCGGTGGCAGTACGAAAGGCGTCGCGGCCAAAGACCGGGTAATTGAGCGGGATAGTCCAATGGCAAGCCTCCGCGGCCTTTTCACAGTACTCACCCAGACGCATCAGGTCGTTTTCGATCCAGCCCAGCAGTTTCAGATTGACCAGCAATTGATCCATCGGCGTGTTGCCGACCCGTTCTCCCATGCCCAGGGCCGAACCATGAATCTGATCAGCGCCGCCTTCGATGGCCGCGATTGAATTGATCACTCCCAGTCCGCGATCCTGATGACCGTGCCAGTCGAGCCGTATCTTTTCACCCTGCTGATCGATTATTCCACGCACGAATTTCACTACCTCGCGCGCGCCATCGGGAGTAGCGTGGCCGACCGTATCGCAAACGCATGCGGCCCGCGCCCCGCAGCGAATCGCCGTGGTGTAGAGCGCGCGAATCGTTTCGGGATTGGCGCGCGTAGTGTCTTCGGTGACGAACATCACCGGCAGGCCTTCTTTCACCGCGAACGTTACTGCGTCCTCAGTCATTTCGAGAAGCTTGTCGAGCGTCCATGCTTCCGCATAAAAGCGAATCGGCGAAGACCCGATGAAAGTGGCGGCTTCGATGGGGATGCCGGCACGCTGCGAAATTTCCACAATCGGAATAATGTCGTTGCGGTGAGTCCGCGCGGCGCAGTTAGGACGAAGGCGCAGTTTCTTTTCGGCGATCTCGCGGGCCATCAACTCGACGCTCGCCGCATGCGCGCCGCCGGCGCCGGGCAAACCTATGTCGGCTGTATCGATGCCGATTGCATCCATCAGATGAAGCAGTTCAATCTTTTTTTCAGTTGGAGGTTCACACACTGAAGGTGACTGGAGTCCGTCGCGCAAGGTCTCGTCGTCGAACCCGATATGGCGATCGGGTTTGCTGAACCTTGGTTCAGCTTTGTTCCAGTCATAGATGAGTTCGGCAACGGACACGTCCCATACCTCCGCGAAGGTCTAGATCTCAAACTTCAGTTTGTGTACTTAAATCGGCAAGCATCAAGCTTGTACTCTCAACTGAATTCGATTACAACAACCGCGAGGCTTGAATGTCAACCAAGGGTTCGGCTGTAAAGCGAGCATCACGGGCGCAGATCGAACGAATCGCATTGGGCTCTGATCGCGCCGCTAAAAT
>DASQPM010000116.1:0-6760 GCA_035643935.1 Pyrinomonadaceae bacterium
CAGTCTTTCGCAGGCAAACAATTGGACCACCGGCAGGATTTATCTGTCGGTGATCGAAAAGGAACGGCGCGGCGACTACCTCGGCAAGACTATCCAGGTGATTCCGCACGTTACTAATGAGATTAAAGAAGCGGTGCGCGCGGTGGCCGAAAAAGACAATGCCGATGTGGTCATCGTGGAGATTGGCGGCACGGTCGGCGATATTGAGTCGCTGCCGTTTCTCGAAGCAATCAGGCAAATGGGCAATGAAGAAGGTACAGGCAACACGCTTTTCGTTCACGTGACGCTGGTGCCGTTCATCGCGGCGGCGGGCGAATTGAAAACAAAACCAACCCAACACTCCGTCAAGGACTTGCGCGAGATTGGCATCGCGCCGGACATTCTTCTATGTCGTTCGGATCGGCCGCTCTCTTACGATTTGCGTTCGAAGATTGCGCTGTTCTGTAACGTCAAAGAATCCGCAGTCATCAGCGCACAGGACGTTGACACGATCTACGACGTGCCGCTGGCTTTTCACGAACAGGGATTGGACGAATTGATCGTCACGCAACTTGGCCTCGGCACGCTTGCGGCGCAAACAGATTTGTCCGAGTGGCGCGATCTGGTGGGAACAATAAGACAACCGGCGGGCGGACAAACTTCGATCGCGATTGTCGGCAAGTATGTGGAGTTGGAAGATTCTTATAAGTCGCTGCGCGAGGCGCTGACGCATGGGGGCGTGGCAAACAAGCTGCGCGTCGACGTGAAATGGATCGAGTCGGAAGAATTGATGGACGACGATTACGAATCGCGCTTGCGCGACTTTGATGCGATTCTGGTTCCCGGAGGCTTTGGCAAGCGCGGCATCGCCGGAATGATTCGCGCCATCACCTACGCGCGTAAGCGCGGCACGCCATACTTTGGCATCTGCCTGGGAATGCAGACGGCGTGCATTGAATACGCCAGAAATGTTTGTGGTCTAAAGGACGCGGATTCGACAGAGTTTGACAGCGAAACGCCGTATCCAGTGATCTTCAAACTACGCGATTTGATTGACGTTGAAGAATTGGGCGGCACCATGCGTTTGGGCGCCTGGCCTTGCAATCTTTCTGAAAATTCACTGGCGCGTGAGATTTATGGCAGTCACGAAATCAGTGAACGGCATCGTCATCGTTACGAGTTCAACCCCGAATTTCGAGACAGCCTGGAAAAGGCTGGACTAGTTTTTAGTGGTGTGTCTCCGGATGGCAAGTTTGTAGAGATTGTCGAGCTTGCGCGTGAAGAGCATCCGTGGTTTTTGGGTTGCCAGTTTCATCCTGAGTACAAATCGAAACCGCTCAGCGCCCATCCATTGTTTGCGTCTTTCGTGCGCGCCGCTTACGAGAACCGGCTTCATAACGAAACGTCGATGGACAAAAACGGCGAGCCGGAGATCTTGATCCCCGAACGCGCAAACGTCACCAGCGCTGATTAGATAGGTGCAGCTTAAAGACCACCTTAGAGCTCTGCCCACAAAAATGTGTTGACCGGGATTAAAGAGCGGGGGCAAGCCCACCTTCCCGACCCCGAGACGCTTGGACTTGCGCGATCGCCTTCACGTTGAATGCCTTTCCTGCGCAGTTCACAAGCTCAACTCGAATTAGCTCAAGGTTAGGAAGGTGGGCTTGCCCCCGCTCTTTTTGCGCCAAGTAACTCGCGAGCAGTCGCAAAGTAATTACCGACGCAGTCATTGAGTAATATGATCAAACACTATCAGTTTGGTCACAAATCTACGCGATCACATCTATAAACCGGCGCTGCAAGTGCATCTCATTGTGTTTTGCGAGATAATCCCTCCGCTTCTCCCTCTATCGAGTTCATATGCTTCAATGCCCTATATGCGGACGGCACTATTCTTCGGACTTTGAAATCTGTCCCGAGGACCAGTCGCCACTTCAGGCGGATACAACAAATGCCGAAGCGCCTCCCACAGATCCAATGTTGGGACACACGCTTGACGATAAATACCGGTTGGATGCGCAACTCGGCGTCGGCGGCATGGGCACCGTTTATCGCGCGCGCCATCTGCTGATTGACCGGCCAGTCGCTGTAAAGGTTTTAAACCCGCGTTTTGTGGAAGACGAAGCAGCGCGCACGCGCTTTCAAAGAGAAGCGCGCGCAGCTGGCCGTCTGCAACACACCAATGCAGTAACCGTCACAGACTTTGGCCAGACGGAAGACGGTTATGTCTACATCGTAATGGAGCTGCTTGAAGGGCGCACATTACGTGACATTCTGGCGAAGGAAGCTCCGTTGGAAGCGGCGCGATCAGTATCACTGATGCTTCAGGTATCCGCCGCAGTCGCAGCAGCTCACGAAGCAGGAATCATCCATCGCGATCTTAAACCTGCGAACATTTTCATTGTGCAGCGAGCTGAGGTGCCGTCGCTGGTCAAGGTGCTGGATTTTGGAATTGCCAAACTGGCCGCCGAATCACTTGAAGAGGACGAAGTCAAAACGCTGACTCAGGTCGGCGCGATGATTGGCACGCCGCGTTACATGTCTCCCGAACAATGTGATGGGGCTGAGTTGACGCCGGCTGCGGATGTCTACAGCCTGGGCGTGATTCTTTATGAGATGCTCACGGGCACTGTCCCCTTTAGCGGTTCGACGCCGCTGGCGATCGCGATGAAGCACACGTCGGAGTTGCCGCGACGGCCACGCGAATTTGTGGCATCGATTCCGGCGGCTTTGGAAGACGTAATCTTGCATGCGCTGGAAAAGCGCCCGCAGGACCGTCCCGCGAATGCCGCGGTGTTTCGCCAGGAGTTACTGACAACTGCGGAACGCCTCGGGCTTGAGCATGCATCGATCACCAGCTCGCCAAACATCGAGGCGCTGCGCAGCGCCGGCATGGAATCGCCATCAGGGCGCCTGGTTATAGATATTTCGAAACTAAGGGAAAGCCGCGCCGCCAGCAGCGACGCCACTGAAGTCACTGTTGTAAGTCCTCCGGTTATGGCCGCGGCTGGCGTTGTACAGTCCCCGGCCCAGTCGAACAATCGTTCTTTTTCGCGGCTGTCAGTTTCTTTCTCAAACCGATCGACAAGACAACTGATGATGATTGCGGCGGCAATTGCAGTCGTGCTGGTGCTGGCGTTGGCCATCATCGCCGTCAGATCTCGTCGCTCAGCTCCGGAAGCGGCTGCCGTGGCAAGTCCCAGCGCCACTCCAACACCTGAGGCGTCGCCATCGCCGGTTGCTTCGCCCTCTCCTTCGCCCAAGCGCGAGAACCGGCAGCCCGAAAAGAAAAAAAAGGATTCGAACATAGGTACAGCTATCAAGAAATTCAAGCGCATATTAAAGAGCCCTTTCTAAACTGATCGCGCGCATGTCGGAAAACAAACACGTGAGACCTTTTCAGGTGGGTAAAACAACCTTCGGCGACGGGCGGCTGACGATCATAGCCGGTCCCTGTGTGATCGAATCGCGCGAGCATGCTTTGATGATGGCGCGTGAATGTTCGTCACGGGCGCAAAAAGCCGGGCTCGACTTCGTTTACAAGTCTTCATTCGATAAGGCCAATCGCTCGTCAGTAAAAAGTTTTCGCGGTCTGGGAATGGAAGCGGGCCTCGACGTGCTGCGGGAAGTGAAAACAGAAGTTGGTGTTCCGGTGCTGACTGATATTCACGAAGTATCGCAGGTTGCGCCGGTTGCTGAAGTGGCTGATGTGCTTCAGATTCCTGCCTTCCTGTCGCGCCAAACCGATCTGGTTTTGGAAGCAGCACGTTCAGGCCGGGCGGTGAATATCAAGAAGGGACAATTTCTTGCGCCGCACGATGCGCGGAATATTGTTGATAAGGCGCGCGCGGTTGGTTGTGAAAAATTGATGTTGACCGAGCGCGGCGTCAGCTTTGGTTACAATAATTTGGTCGTGGATATGCGATCGTTTCCCATCATGCGGGAGTTTGGCGTGCCCGTGGTTTTTGACGTCACCCACTCGTTACAGCTTCCGGGTGGCCTGGGACATGCAACGGGAGGTCAGTCCGAATACATCGAACCGCTCGCGCGCGCGGGGGTCGCGTGCGGCGTCGATGCCGTTTTCATGGAAGTGCACGAGTGTCCGGAGCGAGCGCCTTCGGATGGACCAAATGCATTGCCGCTCGAACGCATGGAGTCGTTGCTGATTATGCTGCGCGACATTCATCAACTCGTGAGGCCAGATTCTAAACAAACCTAACTTCTTTCCTTATGCCGAGAACTCTCGCAGCCTTTCTAACAACAATTGTCCTGGTAGTTTTTTCATCCGCCACTTCGCCGGCTCAGGAAGAAGCAAGAGCGGCGTGGCAGATCACCAGATTCGATATCACAGCAAACGTGCAGCAGGCCCAGCGCCTGCTGGCGGCAACGGCGCTCTTGAATGCGACGAACGTTGGCCGTGGCACGGGCTCTTCTTTTACGTTTCGCATCAATGGAAAGGCTGTGATCAAAAGCGCGACGGTGGGCGGCGCCAGCGTCAACTTCCGAGCTCTGCCCGAGAGCTACGGCAATTTGCAGAGAGTCACCGTGACCTTGCCGGCGCCGGTGGAAGCAAACGGATCGCTCGCCTTGAGTGTCGGTTACAGTTTGCCGGTAGAGAGCAACACCGGGCTTGCCGCAATTGCGCCGATCGGATCTCAATTTCTGCCAATGTCCTTTTGGTATCCCTCGCCGAGTACGCCGTATACAGCCAAGGGCGCCGACACGGCTCCGCTGCGGGTAGTCGTTAACGCCGCCGGCGTGATTAGTTCGGGAATTGAAAAAAGCGATCCGTCCGGGGCAATTGTCTTTGATAACGCCCTAAGCGGTCAGCCGTTTTTTCTACAAGGTGATTGGGAGAAAGTAGAAGGCGCCAGCGAGAACAAAAACATAACGGCCTTTTTGATGCGTGGTTCGCCGGCCGAGGATCGCAAACGCGCTGAAGCAATCATCGGGTTGGCCGGCAACGCCCGGACTTTCTACATGAGTTTGTTTGGGGCCGCGCCGGAAACGCCCATTCGACTCGTATCCGTGCGGCGCGGCTCAGGCTTTGATGACAGCGGCACAGTGCTGTTGGAATCCGGCGCGTTTCATCGCGCGCAAATCGACTCGACCACGGCCCTGCTGGTTTCTGAAGCCATTGCGCGTCTTTGGATTGGCGGGCAGACTCCGGTACGAGCGGAAGGTGGTGCGGTGTTGCGCGAAGGCCTGGTGCGATTTCTGGCAACGCAATTCATCGAGAAACAATTCGGGCGCAGCGCCGCTGAAGCAGAACGGTTACGTGAACGGTTGGCCTACAGCGCGGTGGTATTGCGGGAAGCACCGCTTTCCCGGGTAACCGCCCTCGATCCTACCTACTTCAGTTCGGTACCAAACAAGGGCGCGATGCTTTGGCGACTAGTTGATCAGCGATTGGGCCACGACGCTTTCGTCAGCAGCCTTCGTGAACTGCTTGCATCAGGTAAAGGAAGCGGCGTGACCCTGGCGGCGCTGCGAAGCGTCATAGCCAGTCGTGGGGGCGAGAGCATAAAGATCCTGATGGACCAGTTACTTGACCAAGCAACCGATCTCGATCTGATGATTGGCTTGCCGCAGCAACGTGGCAGCGAATGGGTATCAGCTGTACGCAACCTGGGCTCGATCGACGTGGTCACTACGGCAAGAGCAACTACTGCAAGCGGAGAGCAAATTCCAGCAAACGTTACGGTTCCTGCTCGAAACTTTGGCGAAGCAGTATTCAAGAGTTCAGCGCGAGTCACGCGCGTCGAGATCGATCCGGATAAAATGTATCCGCAACTGGATTATGCGAACGACAGTGTGCCGCGTGCGCCCGATCTTCGCGACGCCCTGGATCAAGCAACGCGTCAATTGGGCGCACAGGATTTCGTCAAGGCTGAGTCATCGGCCCGGGCGATACTCGCAAACTCACCGCAAGTGCAGGAAGCAAGCGTCATTCTGGCGCGCGGGCTGCTGGGCCAGAACCGGGTTGATGAAGCGGAGAAGTTGTTCCGGACTCTACTCGAACTGCCGCTGCCGACTGCGGCTGCAATTGCCTGGGCCAACATCGGACTGGGCGAGATCAGCTTAAAGAAGGGACAACCGGCGGAAGCGGCCGCGCGTTTCAATACGGCCGTGAGGGCGGACGCTGAATACGCCTCCTCGCTGGCGGCGCGAAACGGACGCATCAGGGCTGAAACGGCTGCCAACACGTTACAAGTGGATCCAGCGATTCGTAGTTTCATCGGACAATTGGACCAGGCGATTATCAGCGGTAAGAAAGCTGAGCTGGAGCCGCGAGTAGTGTCAGGAGAATTAGTCAGATTTATTAGCGGCGTGGTGGGCACTCAGCCCGAGATCTGGCGCACAAAGGTTTTGCGTACCGAACAGTGGGACGCGGATTTGTTCGCCGCCGATGTCAGTCTCGAGACAAAGGAATTGGGCAAGGAACAAGCAGGTACAGCGCTCTACATTCTTTCGCGCAGCAACGGCAACTGGAAACTTGTGGGGATCGATCTATTCGAAGTGAGGTAGGACAGACATTGCTGTCTGTCCGCTTTGTTTTCCCGGTTGGGGGAAAAGCAAAGCGGATTTGCCATTTATCATTGGCGAATTCAAGTTTGAAGTGCAACCATTGCAGAACCGAGAGCGGTAGCGACCGGATGATAAGTGCCACGACATCGTTTACACCCAGAAGTGCCATGACATCGTTTACAGGTGAAATTGCTATTAAGTGTTCTTTGGCTGCGGAAGGAGCCCGGAGGGCAACTGCAGTAGCCAAAGAACA
>DASQPM010000117.1:0-2352 GCA_035643935.1 Pyrinomonadaceae bacterium
GAGACGAATTTATGGCGCGACCCCGACCTTTCGAGGTTGCGAGCGTTAACGCAAGCTAATAACTTACGCTAGAGCTCAGTTGTTGGAACGGTTTTCGTTGCCGACTTTGGCCGAACATTATAGTCGGATCGGCGCAGAGAGACCAATTGAGGAGGCTAATGTGTTGACGCGGTTGCCATCCGGTCGGAACTCAGGCAATCCCGTTTCAAGGAAGCTTTGGTCCTCAGGGACTTTGCGGCAAATTTGGCGGCGATGCGATCGTCACCACAAAGACACAAAGGACACAAAGATCCTTTTTAACGAAGGGCAGGAATTGCGATTTCCATTAGCGTTGGTCTCTAGTGTCCTTTGTGTCTTTGTGGTGCAGATCACCGGCGTTTTTGCCTTTTCGCTTTCTCCTTGATTATGATGTCGGTTCAATATTGATCGACCAATCAAATCAGTCCATAAGGCCCGGCAGGTATGAGTCAAAGTCAGATTGCAGTTGAAGAGTCATTCGCCCGTCCACTGACGACGCTCTCTGAAGATGAGCAGATGTTTCGCGCCAGCGTGCGGGAGTTTGCCGAGGGCGAGATCCGCAAACGCGTCGGACCGATGGAAGAGCAGGGACAGCTGGATCCGTCCTTGATCAAGCAATGCTTTGAGTTGGGGTTGATGGGAATTGAAACTCCGGAAGAGTTCGGCGGCGCCGGCGGATCGTTCTTCCAGGCGATTCTGGCCGTCGAAGAGCTGTCGCGGGTAGATGCTTCCGTCGGCGTGTTCGTGGATGTGCAGAACACTCTGGTGAACAACGCCCTGCTGCGCTGGGCCAATCCCAAACAGAAGCAGAAATATCTGTCGCAACTGGCGAGCGAGAAAGTCGGCGCTTACGCATTGAGCGAAGCCGGTTCCGGCTCTGACGCTTTCGCCCTGCAAACCCGCGCCGTCGAAAGCGATGACCATTTCATTTTGAATGGCCGCAAGCTTTGGATCACCAATGGCAAGGAAGCGGAAATTTTTGTGCTGTTCGCGAACGCCAATCCCGAAGCCGGCTATCGCGGCATCACGGCCTTTATCGTGGAAAAGAATACGGCCGGCTTTTCAGTCGGCAAGAAAGAAAACAAACTCGGAATTCGCGCGTCGTCGACGACTGAACTGATTCTGGAAGACTGCGCGGTGCCGAAAGAAAATGTGCTGGGTGAAGTGGGCAAAGGCTACAAGACTTCGATCGAGACTTTGAACGAAGGCCGCATCGGTATTGGCGCGCAGATGATCGGGATTGCGCGAGGCGCCCTGGAAAGCTCGCTGGCCTATACGACTGAGCGGCAACAGTTCGGCAAAAGCATCAACGAATTTCAGGGGGTCCAGTTTCAACTTGCTGAGATGGCCACAGAACTGGAAGCCGCGCGCCTGATGGTTTATAACGCCGCGCGCATGAAAGATGCCGGCCAGAGCTTTGTCAAAGAAGCCGCGATGGCCAAGCTTTATTCATCGCGGGCCGCCGAAAGGATTACTTCCAAAGCGATCGAGCTTTATGGCGGCTATGGCTATGTAAAGGATTACCCGGTTGAGAAGTACTGGCGCGACTCGAAAATCGGCGCCATCTACGAGGGAACTTCGAATATGCAGTTGCAAACGATAGCGAAGTTGATTATTGGGAAGTGATCGGTGGTTACCGTCGAGATTACATACGACGACCCGGACTATTTGCGCGCAGTTAAGTTGCTGTCAAGACGCCAAAGTAGAGTTGTCAACGGTCTGATAGCGTTGAGCGTGATGGTTGTGGGCGTTATGCTCTACCGGGCGAATTACAACGAAATGGGTTGGTGGGTGAAACCATTTTTCGGCGTCTGGATCATATTTGTCATGATCCTGTTCAGAATGGTGCAGCTAAGGACTCTGGGCAGGATCCGAAAGAAGACGCCGGCTGCTCAGGGACCGCATATCTGGAGGTTGAGTGATGAAGGCATCAGGCTCACCGGACCTTTGTCCGATAGTGAGCTTAAGTGGGAGGCGATAATCAGGGCCAAGGAAACTAAGCGCGATTTCTTTTTCTTCACCTCGAAGAGTTTCGCTCTGTTTTTACCGAAGCGGGTCATCGCCAGCGAATCGCAAATGATCGATTTGCGGCACTTGATAGGTGAGAAGCTCGGTGGAAAAGCAGAATTAATCTAGCGAATTAGACTATGGCCGCATCACGAATCGAAATCTTTGAACAAATGCTCGCCGGCGACCCGTCGAATACGATGGTGATGTTCGGGCTGGCGAAAGAGTACGAAAAGGCCGGCGATGAGGCGAAGCTGATCGAAACGCTGGAGCGTTATCTGGCCGCGGCCGACGATGAAGGCAACGCGTACGGCATGCTGGCGCGGG
>DASQPM010000118.1:0-2483 GCA_035643935.1 Pyrinomonadaceae bacterium
TGTGCCTCCCCACTCGTTGCTTAATCGTTGGATCCAGCCCCTTGAAAGAAGGGTCGATTTCCTGACCCTTAGTAATGGGAACCAGATCGAGGTGCCTTTCGAACAACTTGTGGTCTTTTCCAGCAGCTTTGCTGAAAATGAGATCATCGACGAAGCGTTTCTCAGGCGTCTCGGTTACCGGGCTCGAATTGAAATGCCTACCCGGGCTGCGTATTTGGAAATATTCAAACGCGCCGCTCACGCCACCAGCATCGAGTTGGATACTGTCAGCCTGAACTACGTCCTCGACAAGTACGTTACTGAAAAGCGGCCCATGAAACCCTGCGAACCGCGCGATCTTTTGAGTCGCATGAACGATGTCTGCCGGTTTGAGGGACGCCCTTTCCGGCTTACACCCGAGCTGGTGGATATCGCCTGGAGCAATTACTTTGGCACCTCGCACCATTTTGATCCGCCGCCGGTGGTTGCTCCTGTCAGACGGGCCCGAGCCGTGGTAGTCTCCTAATTGGTTGCCGGTATGAGTCGACACCGACGCCGATCCCGCATGCGGATGACTCTTGAAAAGGCTTTGCACAAAAAGTAGCTAAAGCGTACTGGAACGCAACGGGCAGAAGCGATTAAAGTTGCGGCTTGCCGCCGCACAGTGCGGAATGCCTATGGCTTTCCGCTTAGTTCTTATTAATGAATTTTTTCTGAGGCTCAGCCTCAGAAAAAGAGATCAGAGATCGCTTCCGGAAAGGCCGAGCCTTTCCGCACTGTGCGGCGGCAAGCCGCAATCGGGGTTGCTCTGGTTCTGACCCAATTAAACACTCTTTGTGCAAAGCATCTTGAAAGGCTGCAGAAACTGCGCGGTGCAGGTTTGTAAACTTGATAAATAAACATTTTTTCAGATTCATTGTTTTAGTAATTGGTCTTGTTCTGATAAGCGGCGGCGCGCTTAATATGCAGGGCCAGAAATCTCCACGCACCAGGTCTCGGGCGACGAAGGTTGCTAGACCACAGAAGTATTCGATTGTGCGCGCCCGCGCCGGCGATTCGTTGAAGTCAATTGCTGTGAGTACCGGTAACAACGTTACTCAGTTGGCCCGCTTGAATGGTCTCTCTTTGAACAGCAAGTTGAAACCTGGGCAACAAATAATTGTTCCGGCTTCATCAACCTCTCAGCCAGAAACGCTGGAAAGCAGCCGCACACCCAATGGCCAGCTAATCAAGTTTGTCGATGGCGGCAGCTTGCATGTCGACGAGGCATGGTGGAAGGGACAGGAAGTTTGGTACCGGCGCGGAAAAGTTACTGAAATGTCGGCGCGAAAAGTACAATCGATCGAGCCTGTGTTTGTAGCTCAAGTTGAACATAGAGATAACGCAGAAACCCTGGCGCCGATTCCCGTCTCCGAGAAGTCGCCTGGAGTTCCGACCTCCATTTGGATTTACCTCGTCGGCGGCGCAAAATTCAAAGTTGATGAAGTAAGGGAAAAGCCCGATGGCGCCTGGTACCAGCGGGAAAACCTCGTAAGCTTTCTGGAGCGCAGCCGCATTGTTCGCATTGAGCGAGAACTGCCTGGGACTTCGCCGTCAGATTGGAAGGAACAGGGCTGGACTTCGGGCAACGCCGCCATCGATCAATCGATCAGAACAAATGGGAGCCGTTTTGGCGTTGACCCCTATCTGGTTTTCCTGGTCATCGAACAGGAGTCCCACTTTCGTACGCGCGTCGTCAGCCCCAAAGGCGCACGGGGTTTGATGCAGCTGATGCCAGGAACGGCGCGGCGCTTCGCAGTACGAAATTCTTTTGATCCGGCGGAAAATATTCGCGGCGGGACACAATACTTGAAAGACTTGTTGACGATGTTTAACGGACGAGTAGATCTGGCGCTGGCGAGTTATAATGCCGGTGAGGGACGAGTTATCAGTTACGGTAACAAGGTGCCACCCTTCCAGGAGACGCAGAACTACGTGAAGCGCATCGGGAAACGCTACAAAAATGGCGGGAGTTCTCAAAAGGATCCGCGCAAGGCACCGGCAGCGCGCGGCGCGCAACCTGTATTAGCAGAGGAAAGACCATGAGAGTTTTTAATCTTAGTCGGACTCTACTCGTCATTGTTTGTGTTGGGCTGTGCTGGACCAATGCGCCGGCGCAAACAGGCACCGACGCTCCGCTCACCAACACCGCCGTCGTTAAGCTCGTTAAGGCGAACTTCAAAGAAAAAACAATTATCGCAATTATTGGTTCGCGTGCCACGCGGTTTGATCTCTCAACGGAGCGAATGATTGAGCTGAAACGAACCGGTGTCACTGAGCGAATTATTTTGGCCATGCTTGCGCGTCAGCAAGGGATGGATTTCGATGCTCGCTGGAACGACGACGCATTTTTCAATCCTGGCAACGACAATCTGAAAATTGATAAGCCGGACGACCCTTCTCGAAATTCCTCTTCACCGGATAACAGCACCGACATATTCGGATCAAGCGCAGGGTCACGCGGA
>DASQPM010000119.1:0-4250 GCA_035643935.1 Pyrinomonadaceae bacterium
TCCAATCGAGATCATTTGACGGCAGACATCTTTGGCGTCTATGGCGTTGAGTTGGGGGCTTACGCTGCATTAGCTGTAGCGGTTCAGGATTCGACGCTGCGAGTATTGGTGCTGGATTCAGTGCCACGCAGTTCCGATCAACTGATTAATGCCGGAGTGAGTCACTACATCGGCGTCTCGAACCAGACCGTGCTATCAGTCGCCCGCTTCGCCACTCGAGTTTACTTCATGGGTCGCTACCAAAACGGTTCGGCTTGCCAGATGGCAAGTGAGTTGAAGAACCCAAGCGTGCTTTTGCTCGCGGGCGCCGACGATGGCTATCTTCGCGATTCCACTGCTGCGGTGCAGCCCTGTTTTTCAAACAAAGCAAATGTCGAAGCTAAGCTCGACTTGCCGTTGACCGGATTTAACTTGCCTTCAGCTACAGGTGAACAAGGCGAAGGCTACGATCGCCCGGTCATAGATTTCTTCGTTAAAAACCTTCGGTAATTTCGACTCACAGGGGCGTCACCGCCACGATTGCTACGCGGCCGTTGTTTGCAATTGCGTCCGTCCGCACCGACTCGGCGTGTCGCAAGCTATCCAGGTCCCGCAAAGGAATTAGAAACAAAACCGTTTCCTTTCGCAGATGACTTTCATGAATCACCTGGTCAATTCCGTCATACATTATCGGTTCGTGGTCCTCTCCATAAATAACCCGGCCCGCCGCGTAAAACTCCGGAGTGCGATCGTTTCGCTGCAAGCCAAATAGCGGAGCCCGCGCATAACCACGCTCGTCGGCTAGTTGAATCAGTCTTCTGGAAGAGTCCACGTCGGCCACACCCGGCGCCACTGAATGCAACGCGACCAATGCAATCGCTAAGGTTGCTACGCCGATACAAATAGCTGCGGTCCTCTTTTGTTCCCGCAAGAGCAGCGCGAGAGTTCCGCCAACTCCGCTGAGCGCTGCCATTATCAACGCAGCGCGGTTAGAAATTTTTCCCGACTGCGAGGCGAAAACCAGCAGGGTGATCGCGCATGCCAGTCCTAACACTCCGGTTGCCGACATGGCCCAATTGCTTTTTGCTTCGGAATCAAATTGTGCCAGCCGCAAACCGACCAGTAGTGCCACAGCCGGCAGCACGGGTAGTATGTAACCGGGAAGTTTCGAACTGGAAAAACTGAAGAAGATCAGTGGCAACACTATCCAGGCCAGCGCAAAGAGTTGCAGCTTGCTCGTGGGATCGTCGCGGCCCTTCCAAAATGCCTTGCGTGCTTTCCACATTCCATCGACCAGAAGCGCGCTCCACGGCAGCGCTAGTAATGGAAGGACCACCAGGTAGTAATAGATCGCGCCGGGATGGTGATATTTGTTCGTAGCGTAGCGCTCAAAGTGGTGCTTGATGATGAACTCATCAAAGAACAGCGTGCCGTGTTTCCAAAACATGGGGCCGTACCAGGTCGCCGCAACAACCAGCGAGAGCGGTATTCCCCACCGCGCGCTTAACCGTAGATTTCGCGCCGGCGCCCTTCCGCGCAACGTGTAATAGGCGCCGATTACACCAAACGGAATAACAAAACCCACCAGCCCCTTGGCGAGCAGCGAAAGCCCGATTGCAAGGTAGAACCCGACCAACAAACGCCGCGACTTCACATCAACCTCAAGCTCCGCCGCAAAAAAGAAGGCGAGGGCCCAGGCAATTGTCATCGTGACGACTATGTCAAAACTCACTGCGCGCGAAAATGCGATCAGACCACCGCTCGTGCCGGCGACCAGGGCGCTCCAAAACCCGATGGCATCGCCTTGTTGGTCCGTTTCACCGCGCTTGGCTCGTCTGCCAATCCAATAGATCGCAGCGACAGTTAGCAGTCCGCAAATGGCTCCGGCCGTGCGCGCCGACCATTCAGAGATACCGAAAAGTTTGAACGCTGCAATCGCCATCCAGTAAAGCAGTGCAGGTTTTTCAAACCACAGATAGCCGCCCAGGGTCGGCGTGATCCAATCACGGCGCAGAAACATTTCATGCGCGACCTGCGCGTAGCGCGGTTCATCAGGACCAACGAACGGCAGTTGGCCCAGTCCGTAGAAATAAAACAGAATGAAAGCGAGAAAAAGGAAAATGCTGCCGCGCTTGGCAAGGGTTGAAGGTTGCAAGTATAGTCGCCCCGAGATGGTCAGTTGTTAGTTGTCAGTAGTCAGTGGATCGTTTTCGTAACGATTCCCTGATATCCCGACAATGCGATTGAGCCAAGAAGTATCATAGAAATTAGAGCTACTTACAAATTCAGAAATAGACAACAACGGACTACTGACCACTAACGACTGACTATGCTACGTACTGCAGTCATAGGCGTGGGCCATCTGGGCCGTCAACATGCTCGCATCCATTCCGATCTTGCGACTGAAGGTCTCACCCAATTCATTTCCGTTTGCGATATCGACGAGGTCGCAGCTAAGTCAATTGGCACGGAAAGAAATGCCGCATGGACGATTGACTGGCGCGAACTTATCGGCAAAGTCGATGCCGTAAGCCTGGCAGTGCCCACGGTATCACACTGCGAAATGGCCTGTGGCTTGCTCGAAGCAGGCGTGCACGTGCTTGTAGAAAAGCCGATTTCGCGAACGCTGGACGAAGCGGACCAAATGATTGCTGCCGCTGACAAGAGCGGCGCGCTGTTGCAAATTGGTCACCTCGAGCGCTTCAACCCGGCCCTGATTGCGCTGCGCCCCCATGTGCGCAAGCCCGTCTATTTTGAGATTCACCGCGTCGGCGAGTTTACCGCGCGCTCGTTGGACATCGACGTTGTGCTGGATCTGATGATCCATGATCTGGACATTGTCCAGTGGCTGGTTGGCGAAGAAATCGAGGTGACTGAACTGCACGCCGTCGGCATTCCGATCCTGACTAACAAAGTCGATGCGGCAAATGCGCGCCTTGAATTCGCATCGGGCGCGGTCGCAAATATCACCGCGTCGCGCGTGGGCACTGAAAGAATTAGGAAGATGCGTTTCTTTCAACCACACGATTATGTCGCCGTTGATTACGCAACTCGACACGCGTCGATTAGCAGCCTGGCGCCGCCGACGGCCGACGGCGCGTGGCCTGGTGTCAAAATACACAACCTTGACGTTATCGATGTTGAGCCCTTGCGCGCCGAAATCGTGTCGTTTGTGGAAGCAGCGCAGAAAGGACTTCCTTCTCCGATTTCTGGCGGCGACGGTCGTCGGGCGCTGGCGTTGGCATTGCGGGTTCTGGATCGAATCGAAGAACATGCGACGAAGGTCCAGGTTGGATCCGTTGGCATGAGTTTTCCCTAACCAAGAGCGGGGGCAAGCCCGCCTTCCTAACCTGAGAGATTTTCCGGGTCGACAGTGCTATTACCTTGAAAGGCTCTCAAGTTTTCATTGTGCACTCAACGGAGGGAGACTCTCAGGTCAGGAAGGTGGGCTCGCCCCCGCTCTTCATTGCTGACCTCCTGAAGTATGTCTACACCAGCAAACATTATCTCTTCCTTCCTAAATGAGCGCATCGCGGCGGGCGATTTTCCCTCCGTCGTTTATCTCGTTGCCGAAAGAGGCGCCGCGATTTTTGTGGACGCGCTTGGCAATGCAGTAGTCGATCCGCGACCGATAACCGCAACCGCTGAAACAATCTACGACCTGGCTTCGCTCACTAAACCGCTGGTCACTGGCCTGTTGTGCAGTCGTCGCATTGAAGCCGGCGAATTGACTCTGGACAGTTCCATAGCCCATTACCTGGCCGAGTTCGACCGCACTGACAAACAAGACATCACCGTGCGTGAGTTGCTAACCCATGCTTCGGGCCTGCCGGCCTGGCAGCCGCTGTACGTTCTCGCGGAAGGCGAACGCGATCGCGCGGTTGGTGCAATTGCCAATCTGAAGCTGGAATACAAACCAGGCACACGCGTCGTCTATAGCGATCTAGGTTTCATTCTGCTTGGTTTCTTATTGGAACGAATGACGGGTAGTCGTCTGGCGCAACTCGCGCGTCAGGAAATTATTGAGCCGCTAAAATTTCAGCGTACATTTTTTAACCCCGAGCAGTCGCTCCAAACCGGAATTGCTGCCTGCGAATTAGGCAATGGCTACGAGCGCGAGATGTGTAGCAGCAGCGGTGACAGCGGTTATCGTGATTGGCGTAAAGATCTGATTTGGGGCGAGGTCCACGACGGCAATGCGCATTTCCTGGGCGGCGCTGCTGGACATGCAGGCCTCTTCTCAACTGCGCTGGAAACTTTTGTTCTGGCTC
>DASQPM010000120.1:0-6289 GCA_035643935.1 Pyrinomonadaceae bacterium
TGGCGGCGCATTTGAATCAGTAGCCGGCGGACCATTGGTCGCTGAAAACGAAAATAATTCAGCGCAACCCGCTGCTTCTGGTACGAGCGGTGGAAAGAAGGGGAGAAGAGTCTCCTCTGTTGGAGCGCGGATCGAAGAGCCGCCCGAGCCTACAGTTGCTACCGCGCCAACACCTGAACCAACACCGACAGCGTCCGCTGAAGCAACAACACCGGCGACAGAAAAGACCGCGCGAAACCCGCGTCGCCGCCGCGGCGCACGTGGCAGCAAGGGCGTTCCCGCCACAAAGGAGGAACAGCCTGCAGAAACTGCCACAACCGAATCGCCCGCGGCAACTTCAAGTGGACCTCCAGCCGAGCCAGCCGTGACTGAAAATAAGCCCGCGCCAAGGCGACGCGGTTCGCGCCGAGGCGCGACCGCGCGTAAAACGCAACCTGCGCCAGAGCCGGAACCGAACACGGGAGCACGCCTGGTCATTGAAACCAACGACGGCACGGTGATCGAACACTACATGAGCGCCGTGCGTCGCGTGACAGTGGAAAACGGTTTAGTTGTTATCTTAGGAAAAGATGGGAAGATTGAGAGAGTGTTGTTAGCGAACGTCGTGCGGATGTCGATTGCGCCTTGAACGGTGGAGCAGACTTTAGTCTGCGATCTTGTTTGCGAACACAGACTAAAGTCTGTCCTACTTTGATTTCAAACTCGCCAGCTTGTCGCGAAACTGCGGCAGGTCCTGATTGCTGGGATCAGCTTTTTCCAGACTTGCGATTGCTTTCTCTGCTCCTTTGGCATCGCCTTTTTGTAAATACATGAATGCCAGACTAGCCAGGACGCTCACGTCGCCTGGCTTTTTTGCGAGCGCCGCGTTGTACCAGGTCTCAGCCTGATCATAGTGCGAGCCTTCCATATTAGCTTCGCCCAACATCGCCAAGACTTCGTAGTTGTCAGGCTTGAGTTGGTTCGCCTTCAATAAAAACTCGATGGTCTGATCATAGCGCTGCACCTGATATTCGAGCTTGGCAGCGGTCACCTGGGCGTCGAAATCTTTTGGATCGCTACGCGCTTTAGCGATAGCCGCCTGCACCTGTGCGAACACCTGTTGCGGGTTCTGCTGGTCGTCACCGCCCTGGATCGGAGGATGGTCGGCCGGCAGGGTCTGGTTTGCTGCCATCGGGTTCATGCCGGTTGAGCCATAGCGCTGGCTCATCGTGCTGGCAAAAATGAAACCGATAATGAAGCCGAGCAGCACCCCGATGATGGCAAACAAAAGATTGTCTCGGGTCATTATTTGTCGACGTCTTTCATGATGCTCTTAATTTGCTCCCGCAGCTCGGGGCTGTTGGTATGGCCGTGCGCTGTAATCGCGTGTTGCGTGGCTGCTTCCAGCACCTCTGCTTCCGTTCCTTCGATGCTCAGCGTACAGTTTTTTTCGCTGGGATGAAGCCGGCAGTCAACAACTTTTCTTTCCTGATCAGTCATAGCAATTCTCCTTTGGTGATGATATGCATTGCTTCCGGGTAGCCTCGATTATGTTTCATGCCACCCTGCGTCTAATCGTTGTCCGAGTTAAAACTGAGCACCATTGCCTCATGGTTGGGAAGGGTGGTTTACCCCCGCTCGTTGAATGCCATCCTAGCTTAGCGGGGGCAAGCCGCCCTTCCTCACCATGAGGTCATCATTCTTGAATCTTTGATCGGTGCAAACCTGCATTACAGTAATTCTATTTTGCGCCGCCTTCAGCCAACTGTTTTGCCTGTTCAATTCTTTGCGAAATCGTCTGTGCTAACTCCGAACCAGCCGGCGTCTTCGCCAGCAGACGCTGCCAATAATCGACCGCTTGCTTGTAGTTTTTAGTTTCAAAAGCAGCGCTGCCGGCGAGCTCCAGTCCCTTGGGATTATTAGGATCCAACTGGAGTGATTTCCTGATCAACTCCTGTGGTTGTCCTTGCAGGTGTTGCCCGTTGGCCATCGCCATTGCGAACGCATAGTCGGCCCACAGGTCGGCGTCGTTTGATTTCAAAGTCGTCGCCCTGGCATAAGCGTCGCTTGCTTCTTTATATTTCTCCATGCTCGTGTATGACCGGCCCAGCATGGTCCAACCCTGAACATCATTTGGATTCTGTTCAAGACGCTTCGCAAGACGAGCGACATTTGCTTCGACGTTTTGCTGGGTCATTTGCGAGTCCGGCTGAGAACTTTCCGCTGCTCCGGATTCAGGCGGCGGTGCGGGGCGCCCTTGCGGCTTTGAAAGCGGATTGCCAACTTGCAGGTAAAACACTACCGCGATGACCGGAACCGCCAAGGCGACCGCATAAGCGGGCCGGCGATCAGAAGCGGCCGCCGCTGGGTTGGCCGCGGTATCTGTGACCGTGGAAACATCCTCGAGCATGCGCCGTTCAATGCTATCCCGGTCCTGCTGGTACTGATCCTTAGCAATGATCCCGTTGCGCAAATCGGCTTCAAGTTCAGTCAGTTGATCGCGATAGACGCTGACGTTTGCTTCTTTGCTTTCGTTAGGCAAATTGCCATCGTCGCCAGAGAGCAGCGGCGGCAGCACGAAAGCAAGCGCGATCGCGACCATGACGGCGCAAATCACCACAAAAAGTATCACGCTGTTTCCTTTCCGCTTTCAGAAGCAAGCAGCGCTTCCGCGCGGCGACGTTCTTCCACCGACAAAGGCGATTCCGCAATTAATCCGCTGCGTTGTTTCACATAGCGAAACAACATCAGCAGTCCGGCTAGTAATAAAACAAAGGGACCAAACCAAAGCAGGTAAGTGGTTGGATCCACCGGCGGCCGATAAAGAACAAACTTGCCGTAGCGATCGGTTAAGAAGGTGATGATTTCCTTGTCGCTCTTGCCCGCTTTCATTTGTTCGCGAATCTGGTTGCGCAGGTCTTCCGCCAGGTCAGCGCGCGAATCCGCCAGCGTTTCATTCTGACAGACAAGACAACGCAATTCTCGCGACAACTTCATTACTCGCTCTTCCAACACCGGATCGGCGGCTGAAGGCTGTGCCTCTTTCGCTGTCACATTGCAAGCAGCAGCGGAAAGTATGACTAAGCCGAATACCGCGAGCCTCGCCTGTTTAATTAGTTGGATCATGTATCCACTCAAGATGCAAAGTCTCTCAGGTTAGGAAGGTTGGTTTACCCCCGCCGATCGAATGGCTCCGAAATCTGAGCGGGGGCAAGCCACCCTTCCCAACCTCAGAGCTTACGCCGCTTGAATCATCAATACCCGGCAATCCCTATAACGAGCGATCATTTGTTCAGTAAGGCGCGAATCATTTGTTTAGTTGGTTGGCGAGTGGCAGAATCTTTTCCTGCCAGATGTCCGGCGTAACCGGTCCAACCTGTTTGAAGCGAATGATACCGTCGCGATCGATCAAATAAGTCTCGGGCGCGCCATAAACGCCGTAATCTATGCCCACTCGTCCATCTTTGTCAGAAACGCTCAACACGTACGGGTCGCCCAGTTCTCCTAGCCACGACAGCGCATCTTCGCGATTGTCTTTGTAGTTGAGACCATAGATCGGCAACGCGCCGGAACGTGCATACTGAAGCAACAACGGATGTTCGTCGCGGCAGGTAACGCACCACGACGCCCAAACATTCAGCAACCAAACTTTTCCGCGCATGTCAGCAGCAGAAAAAGTTTTGGACGAATCCCGCAGTTGGGCCAATTGAAAAGCCGGCGCGGCCTTATTAATTAACGGTGACGGTACTTCATGCGGATCGCGGCGCAAGCCAACGGCAAGAAACGCCACTAACAAAATGAACAGTACCAGTGGAATTGCAAATCTTGTCATGATTCCTTCGCAGCGGTTGCCATTGCCGGAACCGGTGCCACCGTTGTTGCGCGCAAAGCTTCGCGTTGTTTGCGTGCTGCCAGCGCATAGCGGCGATCGCTGAGCGCCAGGCCGCCGCCCATCGCCATCAGCAGTGCGCCACCCCAAATCCAGTCGACGAATGGCTTGTAATAAACCCGTACGCTCCAGGCGCCGCCACTAACCGGCTCGCCCAGAGAAATGTAGAGATCGCGAAACAATCCCGTATCGATCGCCGTCTCTGTCATTACATTTCCGGTGGCGATGTACGATCGTTTTTCCGGATACATGTGATTAACGACGTTGCCGTTCTTGCTGACTTCAACGTCAGCGCGCGCTGCTCGATAATTTGGTCCCGGAACGTTGGCTACGCCTAGAAGACGAAAAGTGTAATTACCCGCGTTGACTGTGTCGCCAATGTCCATGCGCACATCCTGTTCCGACTGATAGCCGGTGACGAGTGTGACACCAACAATGAAAACAGCCACACCGAGATGGGCCAGATGCATGCCGTAATAGCTTCTCGCTTGCGTTCTTAACTTCTGGTAAACGCTGAATTGACCCGACGTAGTCTTGACGCGTTCCCAAATATTCAAGCCGGCCGTAATGACTATCCAGAGCGCCAGCATCAGACCGAGTGAAACCAGCGGCTTCCATTGGCCTAGAATAAAGGGAAGTATCAATGCGGTAACGACGGCATCAAGAAAGGCCCAACGCAGTCGCACCGCGAGTTCCGGCAGACTCGCCTTTTTCCAGCGCGCGATTGGGCCAATGCCCATCAGGAATATGGCCGGAACCATTAGCAGCACAAACACGCTATTAAAGTAGGGTGGTCCAACAGACAGTTTGCCCATGCCGAGAGCATCGATGATCAGCGGGTAAAGCGTACCCAGCAGAACCGAACCCGCCGCGACAGTGAGCAGCACATTGTTTGAAAGCAAAAACGATTCGCGGGAAATGACTTCAAACTTTCCGCCCAGTCCCACCTGTTTAGCGCGCCAGGCATAGAGCAGCAGCGAGCCACCAATAACGAACACGAGAAACGCCAGGATAAAGATGCCGCGTTTGGGATCGGTCGCAAAGGCGTGCACCGAAGTCAGCACGCCGGAGCGGACCAGGAAAGTTCCCAACAGGCTCAATGAAAATGCGGCGATTGCGAGCAGGACGGTCCAGCTCTTAAAACCGCCGCGCTTTTCAGTGACGGCGAGCGAGTGGATCAAAGCAGTGCCAACCAGCCAAGGCATGAACGAAGCGTTTTCGACTGGATCCCAAAACCACCAGCCGCCCCAACCCAGTTCGTAGTAAGCCCAGAAGCTGCCGAGCGCGATGCCGCAAGTCAAAAACATCCAGGCGACGGTGGTCCATGGTCGCGACCAGCGCGCCCAGGTCGCATCGAGCCGGCCGCTGATCAATGCCGAAATCGCAAACGCAAACGCAACAGAAAATCCGACATAGCCCATGTACAGCATCGGCGGGTGCGCCACCATTGCCGGGTCCTGGAGCAGGGGATTGAGATCGCGGCCATCAACCGGGGCGGGAATCAAGCGCGCGAAGGGGTTCGACGTCGTTAACATGAAAAGGAGAAACCCTACGCTGACAATACCCATCACGCTTAATACGCGTGCCACCATTTCATCAGGTAGATGACGGCTAAACAATGAAACGGCAACCGTCCAGATTCCCAGCATGAAAGTCCACAACAGGAGCGAGCCTTCGTGAGAGCCCCAGGTTGCAGCAAGGCGATAGTGGAGCGGCAACTGTGAATTGGAATTTGTGGCGACGTTGAGGACCGAGAAGTCGTTAGTAATAAAAGAGTAACCCAGGCAGCAAAAAGCGATGGCCACGAAAATGAATTGTGCCTGACCGGCAGGTATCGCAACAGCAATCCAGGCACGATTGCCACGCGCTGCGCCAATCAGAGGCATCGTCGCCTGCGTCAGCGCCAGCAAGAGTGCGAGAATCAATGCGAACTGGCCGATCTCAGGAATCATATGTTTTGTTTTGGAGTGCGCCGGCCCGACGGCGCTTTGGCCTTAACGCAGGCCGCGAAAATCCTTAACAAACGTTATGAGCTATTCTGCCGTGGACCAAAGCGGCGCCAGGCCGCCGCACTGCAAAGGTCAAGGACCAACCACCGTCTTCGCCGCTTCTCGTTCCTGCTTGGCCGCGTCAATCGCCTGGCCTGCCTGCGGCGGCATGTAGTTTTCGTCATGCTTGGCGAGCACTTGATCGGCGTAGAACACACCGTCAGTTCCGATGTGTCCCTGGGCTACGCAACCGCGTCCTTCCTTGAACAGATCGGGAAGAATTCCCTTGTAGACCACGGGAATGCTCTTGGCTGTGTCAGTCACTACGAAGCGCGTGGTTAATCCATCGTTATCGCGGTTGAGCGATCCTTTTTCCACCAGTCCACCAACGCGAAATGTGCGACCAACGGGCGCTTCCTTCGCGGCGACCTGC
>DASQPM010000121.1:0-3263 GCA_035643935.1 Pyrinomonadaceae bacterium
AGACCAGGAATGACCTGACCATCTGTGCGGCGTGAAAGTCGCCGCCATGGTTGTTTAGTTTCTGCAACCAGAAATCATAGCCGGTGTAGTCGGTATCCTGGCCGCTGTTCGGGTCTCGCCGCAAGTAACCAAGGTATTGCATCAGGACGAATGCTTTGTTCTTCTCGGCGATATTCAAGTTCTGATGTTCAGCAATAGTTCTGACCACCTGCGCGCGACTCAGCGTGCCGGCATTTAGCTGGCCGACTAAACTATCGCGCTCGCTTTGTGACAGGGGATTGCCGGCATTGGCGTTCAACGTATCCACAAACTGGGATGGGGGCATCGCCGGATATGCGGTTGTGAATCGAGCGCGCGACACGAAATCATTCGCGAACGCTACTTTGTTGGCTTCCAACAAAGTATCCCAACCAGGTTTCCCGACTATTACACCGTTGCTCATCTCCAATGTGTCCGGCAAAAACTCACTACGCCGAACCACGGGTACCTTTAGTGTATGAGTTCCCCCAAAAGTCGAGGTACCGTCGATGTCACCATACGCCACTTTGTACATGCGCTCGACCAGATAGCCAGTTTCCTGAAATTCGATCGAAAGGAAGAAAGCGCCCGAGGTATTGTCGCGCTGCCCGGCGATGCATACGGCGTCGCCATTGCAACCGGTAATTTGCTGGGTCCAGAAATCAAAACCACTCTGGTCCGGAAAACGGCTCAGAAAGTCGACGTATTGCTGGTTGACGAAAAAGTCGGCGTCGTTGATGGTGATGGGTGTATTCGTGCCCGGACGCAGGCGCACTGGCTTAACTTTGGTGCTCCCGTAGTAAAGATCGGAAGGCAGATTGGGAATCTCGGTTACTATGTGCAATGTCGGCGCTTGTCCCCAGACGGTCAAGGCAGCGAAGGCTGTGATTAATAAAGCAACGGCAATTTTCATCTTATTGCTCCCGGCGTAACATTTAACTTCTGAGGAAAAAGGCCTCGAAACGAAGGGGTCGTCTAGACCAAAAGTTTAGACGCACCGACAAGGGTTAAAGTCTAACTCGTGGCGCCAATTGGCGTCAATCAAAGCTTAAACGCGTCGCTTTTCAGGGAAAAATTAGTCTGAGCTGAGAAGGAACAACCCCTAAACAGGTTGCTTACAAACCACCCCAAGCCAAAAGAAATGCATATTGGAATAGACGGACTCCCACTCACATCGCCAAAAACGGGTGTCGGCCATTACACCTTCCAACTAGCCAGGGCACTTGCCGAAGCAGATCCGGAAAGCAACTTTGAACTCGTTTATCCCTCAACCTTCCCGCCCATCAACCTCGACACAAATCGCGGCGAGGGCGGCCTGCCCGGAAATCTGAAACTCAAACGCGCGATTGTTGGCCCTCTGGCTCGCCACTGGTGGTCCAACGGGCTTCCTCGTTATGTGCGTCGAAATGAGATCCAGCTTTTTCACGGCACAAACTACGACGTGCCCTTATGGCGGCGTTGTGCCACGGTGCTTACTATCCACGACCTATCACCCCTGCTTTATCCTGAGACCCATCGAAGACGAAGTGTCAGACGCGCACGTCGGCGGCTGCCGCTCATGGCTCGGACCGCCGATGCGATAATCACGCCCACCGAAAGCGTGCGCCGCGAAGTTTGCGAACATCTGGCCGTCAAGGCTGAAAAAGTTTTCGCCATTCCGGAAGCGGCGCGTGCTTCGTTTCAGCCAACAGATTTTGCAGCCACCAAAGATGTTCGTTGCAAACTTGGCTGCGGCGATGAATTTCTGTTGGCGGTTGGCACAATCGAACCGCGCAAGAACTTGAGTGTTTTGGTAACAACCTTTGAGCAGCTAACGCTTGCTCGCCCGCAAGGCAAGTTAAAACTCGTAATCGCGGGAGGCCGCGGTTGGCTAAATGATTCGTTCTTCGAAACTATGAACAAGTCTCCGGCGCGAGACCGCATTGTCGTCACTGATTATCTCCATGACGAAGACCTGCGTGCCTTGTACGCATCCTGCCGCGCGTTCATTTACCCTTCATTGTATGAAGGCTTTGGCTTGCCGCCATTAGAAGCAATGGCCTGTGGCGCGCCGGTTGTTGCCAGCCGCATTCCGGCAGTCGTAGAAATCGCCGGCGCGGCGGCAAGTTTTTTTGATCCCACTGATGCTATGGACCTGATGAAAAATATTCTGGCGTTGCTGGAAGATGAGAACGCGAGGAACCAACTCTCGCTTGCTGGACAAACACGTGCCGCAGAATTCACCTGGCAGAAAGCGGCCCAGGCAACGCTCGACGTTTATTCGATGGCTCTGAAAGATTTTTCCGCGCGAAGGTGATTCGAGCAAGAATTAACCAGCCAGCTGTTGCTGTTCAAACAGAGTTCGAGAAAAGGCGCAAATTAAGCTTGGAAGTGCAACGGACGATTGGAACAGGACAATCCTGCGGCTTACAAGACAACTGCTTAGTGTGTTCTTTCCTTCCCCTTGGGAAGAGGAATGAGGGGAAGCGTCTAAGGCGCTACTAAGACCTCGAACGCGATCCAAGGACGTCGTAATTCAAACACTGCATTTTTCGATCAACAACTCGTTGCGCTCGAAATCGAATGCGAGAAGGACCAGTTAACCATCTGAGCAAACCAATGAAAGCAGCACGTCACCTGAAAAGCCTGTTTGCTCGTCCTGCCTTGCTCATCTTTCTGTTGACCTGGTTTGCTTACGGCGCTGCGATTAATTCAAGTAACTTGATTGCGTTTGACCTGCAACAGATCGGCGTGGAGGCGATGGTCGAGCGCCATCACTTTTATCTGGAAGGTTCGGCGTTGCCGCAAATGCAAACCAAGGGCGACGTATTTAGATATGAAGGACATCTGTACGCTGCGAAACAGCCTGGCCAGTTTATGGCCGGCGCTGTCGTTTACTTTTTGCTTCGCATTTTTGGACTTACGTATTTCAAGAATTATCTGTTGACTTCCGCGCTCGTAACCTTCTTTACAGCTTCGCTGGTTCTCGCGGCTTCAGCCTCCGCCGTTTTTGAGATCGCACGTGAACTGGGCGCGAATCGCGACGATCTGTTCTGGGCCGCCGGCGCCGCGCTCATCTATGCGTTGGCGACCACGACGTTTTCCTATTCCGGAATAGCGCATCACGACGCGCTCGCTAGCGGCTATCTGGTGATTGCTTTCTACTTTATCTTTCAACTATCGCGGCGACACGTTGAGCAGCATGCGTATCTCAAATCCTGTGCGGCGGGTTTGTTGTTAGGGCTGACAGTAACTACTTCAATGTT
>DASQPM010000122.1:0-5250 GCA_035643935.1 Pyrinomonadaceae bacterium
TTATTGCCCCAGTCGCTCAGGCCCAGCGTGCCTTGCGGAATCCATGGCAATAACGCGAGCACAATGCCAATTTCCAGGCACAGAATGATGTAGAAGATAACACTTAATTTGGCGGACATGAGAATTGGTAAATCGTGAATCGTGAATCGTGAATCGTAAATAGATGTTGTTGGTCTTTAGACTTTGGTCTTTCGATTTTGATTAGCAAGATGCGACGTGAATAAACATCGTCACCATTTACGATTTACGATTTACTTTCTTCTCTTCTTCTGGCGCGCTTGCAAACCTTGCAGCCGGTCGGCGACGTCACGATAGCCCACATCAAGGCCATAAACTTCCGTGAAAGCTCCCACCGCACGCGTTAAGTCACCCATCTGTTCGTAGGCTGAGCCGAGCTCGTACTGCAATGCCTTGTATTCTTCGGCACCGCGGCCGGGAGCATCCAAACCCTTTTTGAACCAGAGCACTGCCGCCTGAGGCAAGCCTTTTTGCACAAAGCAATGGCCCAGCATGTTACAGCACTGGAAGAAGCGCGGCGTATTGTCGCCGGGACTGGTCAAACCGGCGGCAGCCTGAAACTCTCTGATAGCCTCGTCGAGCAGGTCCATCTCTTTGTAAGCGGTCGCCATGTTGTAGTGAGTTTCAAAATCCCCTGCCGCGGCGCCGTGTTCACCTTCTGCCTCGACGCGAAACTCTTCAAATATCTCGGCCAGGCCTGAATCAATTCCGCTCTTACCGAGTTTCGCTTGAGAAATACTTTGCGAACTAAGTTCTTCGTCAGTGCGTACCGCGTCATCAACAATTACGACCGTTTCTGTTTCAGCCGGCGACGGAGTCGTGTCCAACTCCACCGTTACTGCCGCAGGTTTTCCCGCGTCCAGTTGGGCGCGGCGTAAATCAAATTCAGGATCCGGACCAAACTGGCGTTCCAATATATCGAGCGTATCGAGTGCGATGTCGGAATAGCCTTGCGCGATGTAGAAGTCAACGCTCTCTAGTTCCTGCTTGATCATCGCCTCTTTGCGCGGCGCGGCGTTGTCGGTTTGATCCCCAGATTTCTCTTCGGCCTCGGTCGTTTCAGAATGGCCCAGTGTAAAATTTTGTGAAAAAGCACTGACTGAAGATGGGTCCGGCACGAGATCTTCGGAGCCGTCGGCTTCATTAAGATCGGCAAAAGAAATGTTCGTTGAGTTGGGCTCAGCGACGGAATTCCATTCAAATTCCGACTCCGTTTCGGAGGCGCTGTTATCGCCTATCGCTGTGGCTTCGTCGATGATCGCAAAGTTCTCAAAGGTGGGAAGAACATCTGCTGCAAAATTTTCGCCTGGCTGAGATTCAGACCCTTCGTCCAGCGCTCCCCCTATTGTTTGCAACCGCTCGGCGTAACGCGGTTCATCAGGTGCGAGACGGACCAATTGCGTCAGGGCATAACGTTCATCTTCTACTGTGCCTGCCGCTTCTGCCGATTCTGCCAAACGCTCAAGCACAGACCGCAACTTTTCCGTGTCGCGTTGCCACCAATGAATTCGGGCCAGCAGTCGCAAGGCGCCAACTTGTTCGGGAGCGCTTGCCAAAATCTCATTCACCAACTCCAACATGTCACTCTCTTCACGACCGGCCAACATTCTTTCAATAATCTCGCCGAGCACACGCACCGCTTCGTCTTCCTGCCCGAGCTTCAGGTAGACACGCGCCACTTCAATGTAACGACGATAGCCGTCCGCGTCATGGGCCACCAGCAAAGCAGTCGCGCGCTCAGCGCCGGGCGCGTCGTCAGCGGCGACATAAGCGTCAGCCAGCATCGAAGCCAGCACCGTGTCATCCGGCATTTCCGCTACTGCCTTTTCCAGAACCTCGGCTGCATCTTCGGCCGTGCCCAGGGCGCTGGTAACCGAAAGCAGACCGCGCAGCAGTGTCTTGTCGTTGGGCTTCAGCTCAAGGGCGCGCAGGTAGGCTGAGTGCGATTTTTCCAAGTCACCATTTTCAAGCAGACGCTGCGCGGCTTCGCCGAAAGCCCTCGCCGCTTCGTTTTCCATTCCCTCCTTGAAATAGTTTTCCGCGAGTTGTAACCGGATACTGATGTTTTGCGGATCGAGATCGGCAATGCGATGAAGCACGCTGAGCGACTTTCGTGTTTGACCCGCGCGTGTATAAGCGTCGGCAACAATCAGAAACTGAGCACGCGCGTCAACGACCAGGCCCTGCGCCGCATAAAGTTCACCAAGTTTATTTGCTATATCAGGATCGCGAGGTTTGAGCTTCTCGATCTTCTTGTACATCGCGATGGCTTTAAGCCGGAATTCCTGTTCGCGATAATGTTCGGCGATACGCAAGAAGCAGGAAATGGCCTCGTCCTTCTGTCCCGCGCGCGCCAGAAGATCGCCCAGCATGTTGACAGCCGTCAGGTCATCGTCATCATGCTTGATGATTTGACGATACTCTTTGATTGCGGCATTGATCTTTCCCTGGGAAAGAAATTTCTCTGCCGCTTTGATAACCTTAGCTTTTTCGAAAGCCATGAAGGATATTATGTATGACCGAATATGGGAACGGAGTCAAACGCAGGACGGGCAGTGGTTGATTGGGGGGAGACGAAGTCACTTTTGGAGTTTTCGACTTTCCCAGAATAAGAAAGTCAGCAGGTACGCTAACATGCGTAAAAAGAGCCTGTCAACGCTGTTAATTTCAGGGCAAGACCCGGGAATCCTGCTATAAACTGCAGCGGATTTCATTTGAGCATTTCCAAATGCTTCAGCTCCGAAACTGGTCGAATACCAATTACTGCTGACCTGAATTGAACAATCAACCAAGCCAAGTTCAGCTGGCTCGATTTCCAAACCGGGCATGGTGGTCAACGGCCGGAGCGTGGGTTGCCACCGCCGGCCTGTTGCTCTATTCAGTTTTCGCGCCCCACTCAATCGCTGCCGGCGAAATTTCACTGGCCATCGCGGGCGGGGGCTGGCTGGTCCGCACGCTTGCGAGCCACACCACCGGCTTTCGGCGCACCAAATTTGATTTGCCGATCTGGCTGTTTTTTATTTGGACCATAGTCTCGTCGTTTCTCTCCGTCGAACCCCAGATCAGCATTGCCAAAATTCAATCGACCTGCGTTCTCTTTCTTTTCTATCTGACCCAGGCAATTGCGACGCGGCGCACAGCGATCTGGCTGGTATCGTTGATGATTTTGTCGGGCACAGCCGGCACCACTTACAGTCTCTATGATTTGCTGCGCGGCCGTGGCGTTGTCGTCGAGTCAATTGCGCCCGAAAGTCCGCTGCGCTCGCTGCACGTCCAGCCTGGCGATGCGGTATGGCGCATGGGCGGGCGGCGAGTTTATTCAGTCGCCGACATCGATCAAGTAATAAGAAATGCGCAAACCAACTCAAGGCTCACCGTCAGCATTATCTCGCAGGGCGAACACGTTGAGCGTCCTGGTTTGATTGTGACCGAGGCCGCAAAAAGTCGAACCTCGCCGTCGGGAATCAGCGGTACGAAGCCGACTCATCGCTTCCGCGCCTCGGGATGGACCAGGCACTACGACACTTATTCCGAGATTCTACAGATACTGGCGCAACTCGCATTAGGTCTGGCGCTGGCGCACCTAATCAATCATGGATTCAATCGCTGGTCCAGGTTGGCATTCCTGGCCACCGGCTTGCTCGCGCTGGGCCTTGCCTTAACAGCAATGCGCACGGCGTTGATTGCTTTTGCCATCGGCGTGGTAGTGATTAGCTGGCGCGCGCTGCGTGGGCGAGCAAGGCTGGCAACGCTGACAGGTCTCAGCGTGCTGTTAGTCGTTGGCGCTTTCGTCGTTTATCAAACTCGAGCCCCCCAGGCGCTGTGGCTTCATGATCCGAGTTCTTCATTGCGCGTTGAGGTTGCGAGGATCGGCCTGTCGCGAATCATGCTCCATCCGCTATTTGGCCATGGGATGGATGCGATGCACGCGCATTGGAATGAATGGGGCTTTCCCGGCAGTGACATGCTTCATCTGCATTCAACGCCGCTACAGTTGGCATTCGATCGTGGCTTGCCGGCCCTCTTCTTCTGGCTTTGGATAGTCTGGTTGTTCTGGCGCACAGCCAGCCGGAACGAAAAACGCTTGCGCGAAACCTTAGATACTAACCGCTACGGCATCATGCTCGGTGCGACTGGTGCGCTTGCAGGCTTCCTTGCCAGCTCGCTGGTTAACTACAACCTCGGTGATGGTGAAGTCGCGCTGGTTTTCTGGTGGTTGCTGGGCATCGCAGTTGTCTTGGCCGCCAATGGCCAGTCACCTGCGCAGCACCGCCGTGGTTAGTTAGCTCGCAGTCTGCATGCGCGCTTTTGTCTGCGACCATGCCCAGTGGATTCCAAACCAGATTAGAAAACTCGCAGCATAGCCAACCAGCGTCGCCGTGGTTCTAAACTGCGGATCGATTCTGCTGCCAATCAGCGCGAGCACTATCGCCGGCAGGCCATTGACGATTAAGAAAGTCCACAGCGCCACGCGCACTGCATCTAATCGAGTTGTCTTTACTAACAAAAATACGATCAGGTTGCCGATAACCCCCGTGACAACCAGGGCATCAAGCACGTAGCCAAAAACTAAAATCGACGAAGCGTCATGCTTGCGGCCATAGCTCAATAAAAGAAAAGCAGCCAGGATTATTCCTGTGCAGCCCAGGAATGCCACGGCATCACGGCCTAAGTTTTTCATCGTAGAATTTTCCTTTCCCAGACTTTCCAAATGCTCCAGCGGCAGTGTTCTGATGAAATCCAGCAGGGTGCGAAACCAGAAGAGCGTGAGCCGCTGAAGGCCGCCCTGTCTCTTTTCCGCGAGATAACAATCGCGAAACACCTGCGCCATTTGTGTTCCGTATTCAGCACGGAAAGCGGATGGATAGCCACGCAGCAGCAGGCAGTACACCTGCGTGGCCAAAGGCGAAGTCGTAAGTGGTGGTTGTCCGCTGTCGCTGGCTATCATCGGCTCACCTGCGTTTTTGAGAGCAGCTTTTTCACTCGCGCAGACTTTACTAACCTCTCCAGGCGCTCGGCTTCAGCGCTGGCAATGCGGTAACCAAAATTAGTCAGCCGGTAATAGCGCCGTCGCTCGTCATCCAGGTCGGCATCGGGGCGCTCTTCACTTTCTTCAATCCACCCGGCAGCCAACATTCGCTTGATCGAGCCGTACAACGTTCCCGGTCCCAGGCGCACCTTGCCTTCCGTGCGCTCCTCGACCTCCTGCATGATGTGATATCCATGCCGCTC
>DASQPM010000123.1:0-4577 GCA_035643935.1 Pyrinomonadaceae bacterium
TCATCGGCGAGCCCGACGAGGACATTTCATCAATTGCGAGCCAGGCACCGGCAAGTGCGCCTGCGAAGGCGGCCGCGCCCTTCGCAGAAAAGAAAGAAGAAGCCGAAGAACCTAAACAAGCGAAGGCTGCCGGAACCGAAGGACATGTGGGCGGCAATGGTCGCCAGGCTTCAGCGCCAGTCGCGCAACCTGCAACTCCTGCAACTGGCCGTTTGATTGTCTCGCCGTTGGCTGCGCGCATGGCAGCGGAATCCGGCATTGATCTGCGTTCAGTGAACGGCAGCGGGCCTGGCGGCAGGATCATCAAACGCGATGTCGAGGGATTGATTAGTCAACAAAGCTCGGCCACGCAACCTGCTGCTACTGCAAAACAACCGCACCTGCGCGTTGTCGGCGGCGTTGCCCAGACGTCAACGATCGCAACTGCATCGTCTTATCACGACGAGCCGGCAAGCGAAATGCGCCGCACAATCGCCAAACGTTTGGTGACTTCGCTGGGACCGGTTCCCCACTTCTTCCTGACAACTGAGATTGAGATGGATCGAGCCGCGGAAATGCGCAGCGGCATCAACGCGCTCGATGAAGAACTCAAGATCAGCATCAATGACATCATTATCAAAGTGGCCGCGGCAGCGCTGTTGCAGCATCCACAGGTCAATGCTTCTTTTCAGGATAAGGTTGTTCGCTATTACGAGCACGCTGATATTGGCATCGCGGTTGCGATTCAAGAAGGCTTAATTACGCCGATCGTTCGGGCCGCAGAACAAAAGTCGCTAAGCGAGATTGCCAGCGAGGTGCGAGACCTCGCCGGCCGCGCGCGCGAACGGAAGCTGAAACCTGAAGAATACATGGGTGCAAGTTTTTCCATCAGCAACCTGGGCATGTTTGGCATCGATGAATTCACCGCCGTGATCAATCCACCGGAAGGAGCGATCCTCGCCGTCGGCGCCATGTCTCCGAAACCCGTCGTTCGAGACAATGCCGTGGTGGTGCGTCAGATGATGCGAGTGACGATGTCCTGCGACCATCGCGTGATCGATGGCGCCACGGGCGCAAAGTTCCTACAGACTTTTAAGAAGATCCTCGAGAACCCGCTGCTCCTGATTGTTTGAGCTTGCGAACAGCGTCGACTTAAGACATGGATCGGGGCAACCCGATCCTTTTTCGTTGTAGCACAGACTTAAAGTCTGTGACGGACAGTACCACAGACTTAAGTCTGTGCCACTAATGCAATTTGATACTTCATTCAAAGACCGCGGCATTGCGCCTCACGTCGCGCTGGTGATCGTGCAAATATTTTTTGGCACCTGGCCCATCTTTGGAAAGATCGCCTTGCGCTCGATCTCCAGCACCAGCCTGGTGGGCTTTCGCATAGTAGGCGCCGCTCTCATCTTTGCTCTGCTGCGCAGACGATTCGGACCACTTCGCCATCTGCCAAAGCGCGTGCTTGCCTGGGTTGTACTCTCAGCTTTACTCGGCGTGGTTGTAAATCAACTTCTGTTTGTTAAGGGCTTGTCATATACAACGGTCATCAATGCGACGCTGTTGTCGACGACGATTCCGGTTTTCACGCTGCTCATTAGCATTGCATTGGGCCATGATCGCGCCTCACTGCGGCATGTATTGGGAATTGCGCTCGCGGCAGTCGGCGTAATCTATCTCGTCGATCCATTCCGGGCTACTTTCTCAGCCTCAACGACGCGCGGCAACCTGCTAATCGTCGCCAACTCGTTTTCGTATGGCGCCTACATTGCCGTCTCGAGAGATCTGGTGAAGCGGTATGGCGCCTTCAACGTCATCACCTGGCTGTTTCTGGTAAGCGCGATAATTACGCTGCCGCTTTCAGTCTATGCCTGGAGCACTGATGGACTGGGAAATGTTCCCGGCAGTGCCTGGCTGGCAGTCATCTACATCGTGCTGGTGCCCACGGTGTTTGTTTACTACCTCAACGCCTGGGCGCTCACGAAAGTCGCACCCACCATCGTAGCGGTTTACATTTACCTGCAACCGCTGGTTGCCTTTGGCCTGGCGCCCGCAATCCTGGGAGAAACATTGAACTCGCGAACGTTGTTGTCGTGCGTTTTGATCTTTGCCGGGGTCGCGGTAGTGACGATCAAGAATCGCAGCCGGGCAGTGGAAGAGGTGTCAGAGGATCCTGAGGCGATGTCACACTAGCAGCTCAGAGTCCAACCTTTAGGTTGCCGTCTGTGGAAATCAGCAAGCTAAAGTCTGTACTCTGAACTTCTTGAAGCTATCAAGGCGCATTAAGCGGCGTGGTAATCCGCCCAACCGGATAAAGATTCATCTGCCGATCCCAATATGGTGAGCGGCGATAGAAGAATTCGAGCCGCGCGCGCGGACTGCCGGCAAACTTTGGATCGCTCGTTAGTTTCTGCTGATACTCGTCGCGCAGTTTTGGATCTTTCGCGAGCATCTCGCGCGCCAGCTTCTCCAGGACATAATTCTCGCCATATTCCTTCTGCTCGAAAATTGCATCGAAAAAACCCCAATGGACCAGCGAGTCGGGCGCTTCCGGCTCGAGCAGATTGATCGCCACTCTTGCGGATGGCTGCGCGAGAGGAACAACAATTGAACCTGCTGGAAATGTCCGGCGCTCGCGCACCGCTTCTGCCTTGAAAGAAGGCATCAGTCTCCCTTCAAACGGGCCGGCCGGCCATTTCACTTCGGTGAACCGGTAGCTCTCGATATCCAGCGTGGTTGCCTGTGGCATCGCAACGAAGTTAAGACCGTGAGCCTTAATTACGTCGATGGCTTCTTTCCATTGCACCGGCACGATGTAGTAGAGCGGCGGAGCAACAGCCACCTTCACCCGAAAGTCGTTGTAGAGGGGCACCGTCAGTTCGATCGGTTTTGTTCCAAACGTGACGTACGGCGCGCCTGAAACATCGCTCATTTCCGTACGCGATTCAACCGCGCGCAAGTGGTAAGGAGTCGACTTGTCAGTTAACTCAAAATCCAGTGGGTACTGAGCGAGAGGATCATAGGTACGTCCGGCTGCAGTGATTTTCTCGTCTGCTTCTCTTACCACCTTGAGCAAAGACTGTGGATTGTTACTTACTTCTTCCAAAGCCGAGCGGAGAAAATCATAAGTGCCGACTACGCGCGAGCGATAGTCTTTCAGCATGTGTGTTTCGATTAGGATTGCCGGACGGTTTCTGAGCGGCACGTAACCCGTCGAGAACCTCGGGCTACCGTTGAAGTCCCTGATGCCTTTCGCCAGATCGCGATTGTCGATGAACTCCAGATACCACGACACAATGTTGCCAGCGGCTTCAGTCTTAGCGGCAACACCTTGGTCGAACACTGTCCGTTCCCAGGCAAGCACGCCTGGGTCAACACCGGCGTGATGTTCGTGTTGAAAGGTAATGTTGTACTGGTAGTCCGCGCCGTCCGTAACGTGACAGTCGATAAATAGATCGGGTTGCCATTTGTTCCAGAGCGCCAGCCACGCGCGTGTTTCCGGCGTGTCGGCCTTCATGTAATCACGATTGAGATTCTGGTAAGTGCTGGTTGTGCGCCAACCCATTTCCGCCGGGCCATTTTGATTGATGCGATTGTAAGGACTGACACGTTCGTGGCCGTCGGGACTATAGATCGGGATAAAAAGCACTACGACATTCTGCAATAGTCCGGCACGCGTCTTTGTAATTGCGATGTCCCGCAACAACGCCAGACCTGCATCTTTGCCGTCTGGTTCACCTGCGTGGATGCACGCTTGAATCAGGATCACCGCCTTGTGCGCGCGCTTCGCCGCTTCCGGCGTGAATGTTTCTCCTTCGGTCGCCATCAGCAAGGGCAGGTCGCGTCCTTCGCCGCTTTTGCCGAAAGTCTCAAATCTGATTAGCGATGAAGCGCGATCGAGTCGTTTCGCGTAAGCGATTGTTGCATCGTAGCGTGGCGTCTCTCGATAGTCGGTTTGCTCGGCATAAGTACGCCATTCAGGCGGAACGGTTGGAGTTTGATGTTGTGACATGGCGATGATTTGTAAGGCTAAGAAGAATGAGACGAAGACAAAAACCAACGAAACAAACTTCGCGCTCACCATTGAATTATTATGCACTCGGATTCAGGCAGGAATTTCAGTTTCGTCTGATTCAGGTCCGACCACAGCGAAAAAGCTACGCGCGAAAAAGATCTTGTTGACAGGAACGACACTGCGAACGCCGCCGCGCGTTAAGCGTGCCACATCCCAGGCAACGAATGTACATCGTGCGCGCGAACCAGCCGGTGACAATAGCGCTTAGACCAAGTATCGCTACCAGCACCAGCAGGTTCAAGAGCAAATCTTTCAAGCTTTGTAGTTCTCCCGCACGCTCTTGTGATAAGCGCAACCGCGTTCATAACCGCGCTTAAAAGGATCGTCGCCTGAAACAGATAACCTGGCAAGGTCACCACGATTCCGCAACGCAGTTTCAAAACCACGCCGGTAGCTGGGCTCATCGCGGTCAAATTGTTTGCCAGTCGTTTCATAATGCGCGGCTTCAGCGTCGCGCAGAGCCAGCCACCAACTCTCGCGCGCTGCGTCTATGCTTTCCGCTCCTGCGTTTGCCATCGCA
>DASQPM010000124.1:0-4671 GCA_035643935.1 Pyrinomonadaceae bacterium
TGCCCTCGACCTGAACAAAGCGTCCGCCGACATTCAAAAGCTTTCAGAGGAATTCAAACTCGCCGTAAACCCGCACGCAGTCATTGAACATCTTTCGGTGGGCCAGCAACAGCGTGTCGAGTTGTTGAAGGCTTTGTATCGTCGTGCGCAGGTTTTGATTTTGGATGAGCCTACCGCGGTGCTTACGCCGCAGGAGGTTGAAGAGTTTTTCGCCATCCTGCGCGGTATGCGGCAGCAGGGCAAGACCGTCATCATCATTACCCACAAGCTTTCTGAAGTTTTGGCCATCTCTGATGAAGTAACTGTAATGCGCGACGGCCGCGTCGTCGGTCGCTTGCAGACGAAGGAGACGAACGCAGCGGAGCTGGCACGATTAATGGTCGGCCGCGAAGTTTTGCTGCGAGTTGAAAAGCCGGAAGCAGATTTAGGCACAACCGAGCTGTTAGTAAAAAGTCTTTCTGTGTCCAGCAGCGATGGTACAAAGCGCGTGAATGGAGTTTCCTTTGAAGTGCGTAAAGGCGAAATCCTGGGTATTGCGGGGGTCGAGGGTAACGGCCAAACGGAATTGATTGAGGCGCTCGCGGGATTAGTGCCGGCAGCGCATCTCGCCGGCGAAATTCAGTTGGAAGGGCGCGACATTACGCGCGTTGATGCGCGTTCGCGGCGCGAACTTGGCATTGCGCACATTCCGGAAGACCGGCACCGGCGCGGCCTCTTGCTGGATTTTAGTCTCGCCGAGAATTCAATTTTAGGCGTGCACTACCGCAAGCCGGTTGTGTCCACCGCCGGAGTATTTCTCGACAACCAGGCCATTCGCAAGCGTGCTGCGGAAATTATTGAACGGTTTGATGTGCGCCCCGCTAACCAGGAATTGCCGGCGCGCTCTCTCTCGGGCGGCAACCAGCAAAAGTTGATCATAGGTCGCGAGTTTGACCTTCATCCGAAGCTGTTACTCGTTTCACATCCGACGCGCGGTGTTGATATCGGCGCGATCGAGTTTATCCATCGCAAGCTCGTGGCTTTGCGCGATGCCGGTTGCGCGGTGTTGCTGGTTTCCGCCGAACTGGAAGAAGTGACTGCGCTCGCCGATCGCTTGCTGATCATTCACGAGGGCCGCATAGTCGGCGATGTCGATCCGAAAGTTGCGACGATTGAAGAGATAGGTTTGTTGATGACGGGCGGGCACTGATTTTGGGTCTTTGGTCTTTGCGTTTTTTGCCTAAGCTGAATGGTTTCTCAGGTTGCTGCTAGTGCCCCAAAACCAAAGGCCAAAGGCCAAAGACCAAAAACCAACTAATAAGATCTCAGACTAATGTCTGATCACAAATGAAACTACTTCGCGAACTCTTGTTTCCACTGATCGCTGTAATCGCGGCTTTCATCATTGGTGGAATCCTGATTCTGATCATCGGCGATGATCCAATCGTTGCGTACAAACTGCTGCTTGGCAGCGCCTTGTCGTGGCCGGATGGCATTGGCTACACGCTGTTCTATGCAACTCCTTTGATCTTCACGGGGCTGGCGGTGCTGGTTGCTTTTCGCTGCGGCCTTCTCAACATTGGTGCGGAAGGTCAGTTGTACGTGGCGGCGTTTGCTACAGCCTGGGTCGGCATCACCTTTGCGCATATGTCTGGCTGGGTCCTTCTACCGCTTTGTTTTGTGGCTGCGATTATTGCCGGCGGCGCCTGGGGCGCTATTCCGGGAGTGTTGAAGGCGCGTTTTGGTTCACATGAAGTCATCAATACCATCATGCTGAACTTCATCGCGGTCGCGCTGGTCAGTTACTTCACGCAGTATCACTACAAAACGCCGGGCGACCCGATTATGGAAACTACCGAGATTAGCGGCGGCGCACACATCGCGCGTATCGGAAGAATTCTGCCGGGGTTTCCTGAACGCATTCCCTTGAATCTGGCATTTATTTTGGCGCTGGTCTGCTGTGTGCTCGTCTATCTGTTTCTCTGGCGCACAAAGTGGGGTTACGAGTTGCGCGCTACGGGGTCGAATCCGACCGCGGCCGAATATGGCGGTATCTCGATCCGTAAGCAGATAATAATTGCGATGACGATTTCAGGCTCGCTGGCAGGCATGGTCGGCATTAACGAAGTGCTGGGCTATCGTTATCGTTACTACGATGGCTTTTCTGCCAGCTATGGATTTACGGGCATTGCCGTGGCGTTGCTTGGGCGCAATCATCCGGTGGGAGTTCTATTATCCGCGATCCTGTTTGGCATGCTGATACGTGGCGGCATCTTTGTTGACGCCTTCACAAACAACGTAACCAAGGATCTCGTGGACGTGCTTCAGGGCATTGTTATTCTTTTCGTGGCCGCGGAAGCATTATTTCGTGGTCCCTTCAGCAGGTTTGGTTTACTCAAACGCTCTAAGGTGTAACTCAAATGCGAGACCTTTTCACCATTGCTTTGATTTGGTCAACAGTACGGTTGGCGACGCCTTTGATTCTGGCGGCGCTCGGCGGTTTGTTTTCTGAACGCTCTGGCATCATCAACATCGCCCTCGAAGGGAAGATGTTGGCTGGCGCCTTTACGGCGGCGGCGGTGACTTACGCGGCCGATTCCAAACTGCATCTTGGCGCGGCAAGTCCCTGGATCGGTTTGCTTGCCGGCATGAGCGCGGGAATTTTGATTGCCGCGATTTATGCAATCGTTTGTATTCGTTACAAGGCAGATCAGGTAGTTAGCGGCACCGCGATCAATATTCTAATGTTTGGGCTACCGGCTTTTCTGAGTGGCGCTTTATTTCTTTCGTCCGGATCAACACCACAAATCCCGCGAGATCGGTTGATACCTTTCACGCCATTTGTTATTGCTCTTCTGCTGGGACTGCTTACCGCCATTTGCTGGTACGTCCTTTATCGAACACCCTTCGGACTACGGCTCCGCTCAGTTGGCGAAAACCCGGAAGCTGCGGACGCAGCCGGCGTGAGTGTCTCGCGCATTCGCTATTCAGGAGTTTTGATTGCCGGAGCGCTGGCTGGAATTGGCGGTGCGTATCTTTCAATCGGTCAGTCATCTTTGTTTACGCGAAACATGACTTCCGGCCGCGGCTTCATTGCTTTGGCAGCGCTGATCTTCGGCAAGTGGCGGCCGGTGCAGACGTTGCTCGCCTGTCTGTTGTTTGGTTTCACCGAGGCCGTTTCGATTCAGATGCAGGGCGCAATCAAACTGCCGGCGTTCTTTGCGACCTTGCTGCGGCAGACCCCGGGTGATGATATTCCCATCCAGTTTATTCAGATGGTCCCCTACCTTTTGACAATTATTGTGCTCGCCGGCTTCATTGGCTCTTCGCGGCCGCCGCGAGCGCTGGGCATTCCTTACCAAAAGGAGAAATAGTCGCACGACATTTCAATAAGTGAACTGATGAGTGGCAAAGTGTCTGAAGCGATGACTCAAACTGACCTGTATGCGCGTGCCGAGCGCGCGGCAAGCACAATTCGCGCGCGCTGCAGTAAGCAGTGTCGTGTTGCGCTCGTGCTGGGCAGCGGTCTCGGCGGTTTTGCAGACGAGTTTGCAGACGCCGTTGCAATTCCTTACCCGGACATTCCCGGTTTTGCATCTTCAACTGCCGAGGGACATGCCGGCCGTCTGGTCATTGGCAAGGTCGAACAAAATAACGTAGTGGCAATGCAGGGACGTGTTCATTTTTACGAAGGCTACTCGCTCGAGCAAGTTACCTTTCCCATCAGGACTTTCAAGCTGCTGGGTATCGACACGTTGATACTGACGAACGCGTCGGGTGGAGTTAATGTGCAACTTAATCAGGGCGCCTTGATGGTCATCAGCGATCATCTGAACCTGATGGGAGTAAACCCCTTGCGCGGCGCGAATGACGAACGTTTTGGTCCGCGTTTTCCTGACATGTCGGAAGTTTACTCGCGCGAGTTGCAGGAACTGGCAATTGATGAAGCGCGCGAATTGGGTGTTACTCTTCGTCGCGGAATCTACGCGGGACTGGCCGGACCGAGTTATGAAACGCCCGCCGAGATACACATGTTGCGCGCGTTTGGCGCCGATGCCGTCGGAATGAGCACGGTGCCCGAAGCAATCGTGGCGCGGCATATGGGTATCAACGTGCTTGGCATTTCCTGCATTACAAACATGGCCGCCGGCATCAGTGAACAACCAATAAACCACGCAGAAGTGATGGAGACTGGCGAGCGCGTACGAGCAACATTTGCGCACCTGTTGCGACGAATTATTGCCAAAGTGCCGTCGTAGCACAGACTTTAGTCTGTGTATCAACTGGCGAAAGATGCACAGACTAAAGTCTATGCTACTGGAGAAGAGTTTTTGTGAGTCTAATCATCGGCATTTCCGGCGGCACCGGCTCTGGCAAAACGACGGTGGCGAATCGCATCTTAGAGACGGTGCGAGCGAGTGAAGTAGTTTTCATTCAGCAGGATTCCTACTATCGCAATTTAAAGGATCTGCCGCTCGACTACCGGCAACTTGCAAACTTTGATCATCCCGACGCAATTGATAACGACCTGTTGGTCAATCACGTGCGCAAACTGAGGGCTGGTGAACCGATCGACCTGCCGATTTACGATTTCCGCACGCACAACCGCTTAAACGAAACGCGCGCAGTCGATCCAAAACCGATCGTGATTGTTGAAGGTATTTTGATCTTTGCTGATCCGCGATTGCTGGA
>DASQPM010000125.1:0-4639 GCA_035643935.1 Pyrinomonadaceae bacterium
CGTCGGGCGTAACGGAGTTTGATCGAGTCTTGGGAGGCGGCATCGTTCCCGGCACACTCGTATTAATTGGCGGCGATCCGGGCATCGGCAAGAGCACACTGCTGCTTCAGGTCGCCGATCAACTCAGCTCACGTGGCGCCACGGTACTTTATGTTTCCGGCGAAGAGTCGGAACGGCAGATCAAGCTGCGCGGCGAGCGTTTGGGAATCAAAGCTACTAACCTTTACCTGCTGCCGGAAACGAATCTCGAAAACATTTTTCATGAAGTTGAACGCCTGAAACCAACGGCCATCGTCGTCGATTCCATTCAGACAGTTTTCTCGGCAATGATCGAATCGGCACCAGGATCGGTTTCGCAGGTGAGGGAAGCGGCGCACCAGTTTCTGCTGCTCGCGAAGAAACGCACAATTCCAGTTTTCTTAATCGGCCACATCACCAAAGACGGATCGATTGCGGGTCCAAAAGCGCTGGAGCACGTCGTTGATACAGTTCTTTATTTCGAAGGCGAACGTCATCACAATCATCGCATCGTGCGCGCAGTGAAGAATCGCTTTGGCGCCGCGAACGAGATTGGCGTGTTTGAGATGACCGGCGCGGGTCTTATTCCGGTTGCGAATCCTTCGCAAATGTTTTTGCAGGAGCGGCCGCAGAATGTCGCCGGCTCGGTAGTCACCGCCTGCATGGAAGGAACGCGCCCGCTGTTAGTAGAAATTCAGGCGCTCGTTTCCGAAACCAAATACGGCACCGGCCGGCGCATGACGCAGGGCGTCGATCAGAATCGCGTGGCGCTGCTGATGGCCATGCTGGAAAAACGCGTGGGCTTGCAGATGCTGGGCGACGACGTCTTCGTAAACATTGCGGGCGGCTTGGAAGTTGACGAACCCGCAGTCGATCTCGGCGTCGTGGCGGCGATCACCTCGAGTTTTCGCAGCACACCTGTCGATCCGCACACAGCAGTGTTTGGTGAAGTTGGTTTGACTGGAGAGGTGCGCGGCACAACGCAGGCAGTCGTGCGCGCGCGCGAGGCGCAGGCGCTTGGCTTCAAGACGATCGTGATGCCATCGTCAAATACTTCCGGATTGGAACGGATGCTGGGAATAAGAACGGTAGGCGTGCGTTCGGTTGAAGAAGCACTTGAAGAATTATTTTGATCGGCACCAGCAATTCTCGCGACTTAACTGCCGAGAACGAGCACCTCAGGCGCGGACCTGTAATAGCCCGGGGCACCGCCCCGGGGAAGCGAGTATTTAGATTCTTCAGCGCTGAAGGCGCGGCATAGTTAGTCCCATACATAACGCTCGTCATATTCAATCTGATACCGTTTCAAAAATTTCCGATATTCGTCTTGGAAGGTAAGGCGCTGGTGATTCCGCTTCTGATTGTGAATGTATTTCTTAAGCGAAGTAACTTGCGATTGGCCGATTGAAAATGCACCGTAAACCGCTTTGCCAATGAAAGTTTGCGAACTCTGATCCTTTCTTCTTGATCCATTTTGAGGTTTCCGTCTTCACCTCTTGCACCAAGTCGGCAATTGAAATCACGCGTGCAAGAGAAAAGAGTACATGGAGATGGTCCGTTGTGCCGTCGATAGTCAGTGCGGGACTTCAAGCCGCGAAAGACTGAGGCCATGTACGGGTGTAGTTGGGGTTCTATCGCGGGTGCAATGAGTGGTTCTCGATTCTTTGTGCTGAATACTAAGTGAATTAACACTGATGAGAGGGATTGTGGCATAGGTCTCTCCTTTGATTTATTTCGCGCCTTCAGCGCTTAGTTCAAAAGGATAGACTTCCCTGGGGCGTTGCCCCAGGCTTTTACATTTCGCGCCATTCGGCGCTGATACAAATATTCTTACATCTCAGGCTAGTGTGGATGAAGATGATTAATAAAGCACTTGTTGGCTGCGCATCTATGGCGCTACATTCGAGGCTCAATGCTGTTGCCTGCTTCGCTGGCCGGGAAACTAGATCAACTCCACCTGATCGCCTTCACGTGCCGCGCCATTCTTCGTCACACTCGCGTAGACGCCCAGGTTCTGGTTGGCCTCTTTTACTATCGTGCGCAGCACGGAAGTATCTTTTGCCAAATCCTTTTGCGCGTTTGCCGTCATACCGCAACGCACCGCCGGCATTTCGCACTTCACTTCTAAAGCGGAACAAAGTCATTCTCCCGTCATCTTAATTGGCGGCATTTGTCTCTGCCGCAACAACTCATTCAGCGCGGGAAGATCTATTGCTTTCAAAACACCCCATTTTGCCAATTGCTGATCAAGCAACCGCCTGTAAATAAGAAATGCTCCATTCGCCTGAACGGTTGGCGCCGCGTCAGCGCTTTCAACCAACCGCAACAGCGAGCCAAGCGCGCCATTGATTGAGGCCGCGGAAATAATTCCCACCGGCGGATACTGTTCCTCGACAGCAATCAACTCCGCCGCTTTCTTATCGAGCGCGCTGGCTGCTTCAGCGAGCGCCGCATCCGCCGTGCCCGGTTTGATTTGACTCAGCACCGTTTTTAACTGCTCGCGCAAAGCGCTAACCTGCTGCACGGCCGCATAGCTTTGATTCATCGCGTCAACGATCTGCTTTTCGAGCGCGATCTGTTGACCAAGCGCAAGCGGCGCGACCTTTACCCGCGTATCCATTTTGACTTCGATTGGTGCTGCATAACTCCGCCCATCAACCGTCAGTTTCACTTGATACGTGCCCGGTAAAACGAGCGGCCCTTCCGGAACCATAATCGCGTCTTCGCCAAAGGCCGCGGCAATGCTGTAGCCATAACGCAAAGCGTGCGGGCGCTCATAACGCAGGTCCCAGACAAAGCGATTCATGCCAATTTTCTTCGACAGCGGGAATGGCGGTCGAAACCAATAAGTGGGAAACGACTGCGTCTCATCAAGTGCGCGTTGCTGATCGTTAGTGGAATATTTTCTGACTAATCCACCGCGCGTATCCAGAATTTCCAACGTCACTTCGCCGGTCGGCACAGACTTCAAACTGTAGTCGATGATTGCCCCGGCAGGCGGATTCTTTCCGGCTGGCGTTTCCGGCGGCAAAGGTGTGTCGTGTCCTTCATTCTTTCTAACGCGAATCGCGCTTGCCGGTCGGAAAAGATGTGCAATCTCAGCGGAAACGATGGCGTTAAGTTCTCGCAACGGCGAAATGTCATCGAGTATCCAAAAGGATCTGCCATGCGTTGCGATGACCAGATCGTTTTCTTTGATCACCAGGTCGCGCACGGACACGGCAGGAAGATTCATTTGCAGCGGTTGCCAATTGTCGCCGTCATTGAAAGAAATGAAGACCCCTGTTTCAGTACCCGCAAATAGCAAACCTTTTCGCACCGGATCTTCGCGCACAGCGTGAACGTAAGTGCTGTCAGGAATTCCGTTGGTGGTTTTCGTCCAGGTCTTACCGAAATCACGAGTGCGATAGATGTATGGCTTGATGTCATCCACTTGATGTCGATCGATTGCCGCATACGCAGTCGCAGCGTCGTGAGGCGAAGCGTCAATCAAACTGATCATGCTCCAGGGTACGAGTCCTTTGGGCGAAACTTCGTTCCAGGTTTTGCCTTCGTCTCGTGTTAACTGGACCAGGCCGTTGTCAGTTCCGATCCAGATCGTCCCGGCCGCAACAGGTGATGGGGCGATTGTGTAAATGACACCCTTTGCATCTGCTTCTTTTTCCCCAGGCCGCAAAGTCAGGTCAGGACTGATTACTTTCCAACTATGCCCGCCGTCGGCAGTGCGAAATAGAAACTGCGACGATTGATACAGCGCGTGCGGTGCTTGAAAGGAAAACGCGAGGGGCGTGGTCCATGGATATCGATGAGTGATCTTGAGGCCGATCTCCGCCGACGTTGGCGAGACGTCCTGCACTTGTCCCGTCCGCGTATCGAAACGGTAAAGGTCGCCGCCGGTGCTGCCACCATAAACAATTTGCGGATTCGCCGGGTCGGGAAGAATGTAACCGCTTTCGCCCGCGCCGATGGGGTGCCAGTCGCGAAATGTAATCAGGCCATAGTCGCTGCGGCTGACGACCGCGGCCGTGCCGCTGTCCTGTTGCGCACCGTACACCCAATAAGGGAATTGGTTATCAACCGCAACGTGATAAAACTGCGACGTCGGCTGGTTATACCAACTGCTCCATGTCTGACCGCCATTAACGGTGACGAGCGTTCCCTGATCAACTCCGGAAATCATGCGCTGCGGATTTTCCGGATCGATCCAAAGCGAATGATAATCATCGCCACCTGGCGCGCCACGAATCGCCTTGAATGTCTTGCCGCCATCAAGTGACTGGTAAATTGAAACATTGGAAACGTAAACGACATCAGCGTTCCTGGGATCGGTGCGCACTTCACCGAAGTACCAGCCGCGGCTGAGAATACGCGGCTCAATGCTGACGCGTGTCCAACTCTGTCCCGCATCGTCGGAAACGTACAGCCCGCTTTCGTCGCCGGCATCGACGAGTGCATAAATACGTTTGCCGTGTTGTGCCGCCGGCACCTCGATACCGATGCGCCCAACTTTTCCCGTGGGAAAGCGATCGCCGGTGATTTGTTTCCAGGTCTCGCCGCCATCAGTTGATTTGTAGAGCCCGCCGCCCGGGCCAGTAACCGGTGGATACGCGTTCCACGCTAC
>DASQPM010000126.1:0-8719 GCA_035643935.1 Pyrinomonadaceae bacterium
GTCCCGCGCCCACGCCCTTGTTCTGGTATACGCGTTCGACGGCCATCATGTGAGAATAACCGAAGATGGTGTTCTCTTCGACCGCCGCCATGTGATGAACAAATCCTACTAACCGCTCAGCAACAAAAGCGCCCAGCGTCCAACCACCAGCCTGGCGCGAAACAATTAAATGACGACGAGGCGAGATTTCCAGCTCGGGCAATCCAAAAACTTCTCGCTGCAAGCGGATACAGCTATCGAATTCGTCGATGGTGGTGCATTCGCGGATTTGAATGCCGTCCATCACTCGGCGCTATCCCTTCACTTTCCCAGCCGGTAGTTGCAGTGAAGTGCGCAGTCCGCCTGTTTCGCGGTTTTGCAGAGTCACGACGCCTTTCATCATCTCTACCAGGCGGCGGCCTACGATTATGCCCAGCTCGTTAAGGTCGGTTTTTCCGGCGCGCGGCGCTTCCTCGGGGTCGAACACTCGCGACATGTCTTTTATGGCGTCGCCTTCATCTTCGATTTGCACTTGCAATATTGGTCCGTCAAGTAACTCCGCGTAAGTGGTTACGCGTTGGCCTGAGCTGCTGCGACTCACCGCCCAGGAGAGAAATGTAAAGAGTATCTGCCGCAGGCGGCCTTGATCCGAAACGATCTTTGTAGCTTCCGGCGCCAAATCGTATTCGAGCTTCACATCATTCTTCTGTGCCAGGCGGCCAACCGCAGCACACGTATCGCGTAAAGTGTCAGCCAGTGAAAACTCATGAACGAACAACTCTGCCGGCGCCGACTCGAGGCGTGACAAATCTACCAACTGATTAAGACTGGCGAGCTGCTGCATGCCGGAATTCTGAATCTTCTGGCAAAAGCGCCGCTGCGCATCAGTGAGCTTTTCCTGATCGAGCAGAATTTCGGCGAACCCAAGTATCGAGGTCAGCGGCGTGCGCAGCTCGTGCGACATTCTGGCGAGGAACAAGGAACGGTATTGCGAGATATGGCGCAGCTCCCGGTTCGCTTCTTCCAGCGCCACTGTCCGCTGTTTCAGTTGCTCGATCAATTGCGCCACGCGCTCGTCGTTAGACGGCTCGCCGTTGCGCTTATTATCTTCCGTTACGGTTTTCTCAGACATGAAAGGATGGATCGTAGCCTCGAAGCTCTATGGCTCCGGGTCGTCGCGCACCTCAATTGTTTCGGTAAAGGCAATATAAGACTGCACCAGACGGGTGTCAAAGGCTTGCTTCTTTTTTAACTAAATCGTGCGTTATCATGCTCTTGCCTGATGGCGTCAGGCATTCTTAAAAGCCTCTGAGCGCCAGAAACGCATGAAGGGAACACTAAGCGAGCAGCCTCTCGCAGAACTCATTCGCGAGATTTCTTCCAGGAATTTTTCCGGCACTTTGCGGCTGGAGCATGAGCGCGCCCAGGCAGCGGTATATTTTGAAAGCGGCCGGCTGATCTTTGCGGCATCCAACCTTCACGCTCTTCGCCTTCAGGAATATTTGCGCAAGCTGGGGCTCGTTTCAGAGAAACAGCTCGCTCGGCTTGGTAAAGACCTTTCGGACCTTGACCTGGCATCCGCGCTCTGTACTGAGGGGCTGGTTGCGCGCCAACAAATCGATCAAATGCTCGGAATCCTGGTCGCCGACGTATTGCGCGTCGCCTTATTATGGACGATAGGAACCTGGGAGTTTGACGAACGGGCGCGGTTGGGTAATTCGGTCGAGATCGTATTGGATATCAACAATCTGCTCAGAGAAGCCGGACAAAGAATGCCGCTGAAGTTTGTTTCCTCACGTTTCCGCAATCCCAACGAAACGATCACACGAGCTCCTGAGCTCGCAATCGGCGGAAACAATTTGCTGCCCAACGAGAGCTTTCTGCTGTCGCGTTTGGATGCGCCCACAAAGTTGCAGGACCTGGTGGCGCTCAGCGGCTTGCGCGAGATCGATGCGCATCGGCTAATTTATGGATTGGCGCTAAGCGGGATGGCGAAACGCGAGTATTGGCATCTGGCCTTTCGCGCGGAGCCAGCGCAAACCGCCAAACAAGATGCCGCTGAGACGGCGCCAACCAGTGTCAAGACTCTCGAAGCTGATGCTGCCGCGGAAGCTGCAAAAGAGCTTGCCGACCTGGACTCGTTCCTTGAACGACTCAGCAAAGCAGCCGACTACTATGAAGTTATCGGTTTAGGTCCCGACGCCGACCCCAATGAAATCAAACTGGCCTACTATGCCCTCGCCCGGCGCTATCACCCCGATCGCTTTCACATACAATCCGGCACACCCCAGCACGCGCGTATCAGTTCAGCTTTCGCGCGAGTTACACAAGCTTACGAAGCATTAACTGATCCCAAAGCACGTTCTGCTTACGATGCGGCACTGGAGCGTTCACGCCGTTTTTCCGGAGGCGCACGAAAGAAGGCCGGTGTTTCCGGTTCCACCGATGGATTTGAATTTGCGATGGGTGCTTCGGATGTTGAACCTGAAGAGGCTGGACAATGTTTTCGCGAGGGCTTTGCAGCGCTGCAAGCGGGTCAGCTTCAGTTGGCCTTGACGCGACTGGCCACCGCGGCGCGACTGTCGCCTCGAGACGCACGCTATCGCGCCCATTATGGACGCGCGCTCGCCGCTGGGGAGCAGACACGCCGTCTCGCCGAGGGCGAACTCCAGACAGCGGTCAAACTGGAACCGTCCAACCCAATGTATCGCACGATGCTGGCGGAATTGTATTTTGATTTGAACTTTCACCGACGCGCGCAAACTGAGTTGCAGCGAGCGCTGGCCCTCGATCCAACAAATGCGAAAGGCCGCGCTCTATTGCGCAAAATTGAGAAAGCCCGGAGAAAGAGTTAGGCCCTTTTGGAGTGCGGCGGCTTGACGCTCGCTTTCGTGATCCGAAGGCGTCGAGTGTTTTCTTTTACGAGGTCGCAACCCCAACTTGAAAAGCGGCGTCAAGCCGCCGCACTCCAAAACGCTGACGAAAGACCAAACATCATGGCCACTGCTCACCTTGATACTGAACACGACCGGCTGGCCCGCGAGGCGTATTTGCAACTTGCGTCGGCCGCGGATCGGTTTGAGCGTTACGAGAACCCACATGCGGTGCGCATCGCTGCGCTTGCCGATCGCGTCGCGCAAGCCTTTCACCTGGCGCCACAGGATCGTAAGTCGCTGCGTACCGCCGCCCATATGCACGATCTTGGTGAAGTGGCGATGGAGCGCGAATACATTCGCCGCGAAGGCTCCTTGACCGAAGAAGAGCGGTTGGACCTGGCCCGTCATCCGGTGATTGGCGAGCAGGAAGCCGCGCGCGCCAGCGCCGATCGCGCGGTGCAATTGCTCGTCCGCTGGCATCATGAATGGTGGAACGGCTGCGGATATCCGGACGCGTTGAGACAAAATGAAATTCCGCTTGCCGCGCGCATACTGCGCGTCGCCGATTCATACGCCGCACTTACCGACGCGCGTCCTTATCGACCGGCGCTCAGCGAAGCAGAAGCGCGCCAGCAGATCATCGAGCGCGCCGCAATCGAATTTGATCCGGCAGTCGTGAGTGTCTTCCTTTCACTTCCAGACATGGAAGAGTTGCGCTCGTTTGCGCGATCGGCCGAGCCGGTAGTGTCAATCGATGAAAGCGAAACGCTGTTTTCATCGTTCAGCTGATTGGTTCTGTATCTCCCTCTCCCTCTGGGAGAGGGCTGGCGAGAGGGCCTGAGCGCTCAACAACACCCTCTCCTTATTTCCCTCTCCAGCGGGAGGGAGAAAATTCGATTACTTGCGATTTCTAAATTCCGATAAACGAATAACCAATGACTCCTGTAACTTTTCCCAATGGCTGGCTTAACTTCGAGCTGAGTGTCCTGCGTCGCTTGAAGTTCGCGTCAGTTGCGTTTCCCTTCACCGGCGAGCCGGAGCTGGGGCTGCAACTAAAACACTGGCAGGTGCGCATCGCGGCAAATGATCTGATGACGTGGTCGTTCATCAAGGCCACTGCGCTGTTGGAGAACAATACTTACCGGCTTAGCGATGCAGAACTTGAGCTGGTTGTAGAGGACGCTTACGTGCCGCGCGATCGTTTCGACAATCCAGCGCTCTTGAACTGGTTCAATCAAACCGATGCCTGGTGGTTTGACACAGTGCGCTTCAACGCTGAGCGGCTTGATGCGCCCTACAAACGCGCGCTGGCGCTGACGCTCGGCATGATGGTGGGCGACTACGTACTCTCATTTGACGAAACCAACCGTCACCTGCGCGAACCCGCTTCGTTGTCGCGCGTGTTTCGCCGGCTGGCTGAACTGCTTCCTTACCCACACGACAATTCGCTGCGCAGCAAAGCTTCCAATCAGGACGTGCGCGCGTTTCTGGCTGAACGCCGGCACAGCGACTTGATGTTTTTGCGTTTACCGCCGCTGGAAGAATCTCATGCGAACCAACGAACGACAGTTGCGTGGCGTGAAGAATGGCTACAAGGTGGCGATGATTTTTGGCAAGGCTTTGAGCAGCGCCGCGCGGGCAAGCTGGGCGCGCGCGCGCAAAGCAAGCAGCAGTACCTTGGCTTCCTGGAGGATCTGCTGCACACCGCCGCGCACATACCCGGCTGGGCCATCGCGCTGGTCGAAAACGGTTTCATCTCAACTGAGGAGCTGGTCGAAACCGTCGGCCGCGTACGCAAAGTCGATGCTATTTATTCAAAAGATTTTTCAGATTTACTTGGCGTGCGCGCTGCGATCGTAACTTGTTAGAAGGCGGGCTATTCCGAAAACCTCCTTGTCAAAACCGAGTCACTAGGTTATTGTTTTTCAAGTAGCACCATCCGGTGTTATTCCTTATTGAATCCTTCCTCAATCAGGAACCTTCCAACAATCGGCCTTTCTCTTTTTTTCCGTAATTCGATCTCGAAATGCGCGCTGATATGCAGACATCTTCACCTAACTGGATTCTTCGACCTTCCGAGCTAAAGCCCAAACAGCTTCTGCTCTGTTGCCTGTGCCTTTTCATCCTGGCGCTGGGTGTTCGGCTACTGGTGTGGCGTGATCGCGGGACGATAGCAATGGTGCATCACGGAGGCATGACCAGGCTATTCTATCGGCCGCTGGCTGAACCCCTGATCAGGGGGGACATCAAGACTTTTCTGGTTGGCCCTAATCCGCCGAACGATGCAACTGTCATCGGACATCCTCCGGGCTACCCGTTGTTATTTGCCTTCTTCTCCAGAGTCTTCTCGACGCCTGAGACGCGGCTTCAGCTTTTCCAGCTCACCTTGGATTGCTTTGCAGTTGTCCTGGTTTTCCTGTTCGCGATCGAGTTTTTCCCAACAGCACTTGGGTTTATGGCTGCCGCGCTCGTCGCCCTTGCTCCTAATGTGTCGTTCTATTCGCTTCTCTTGATTCCCGACGCGTTGATTGTCCCGCCTGTCCTTGGGGCATTGCTTCTTTTGATTCGAGCTTACAAGAAACCCACACTACTAAAGGTCGTTGCCTGCGGCGCACTTCTGGGTCTCTCGTGCTGGCTGCGGGCGAATATTTTGTTACTTGCGCCTTTCCTGGCGATTTTTATTCTGACCTTCTTCCGAGAGCAGCGCTGGCGATACGCCGGATTACTCGTCGCATCGTCGCTGCTGGTCATCTCACCCATAACGCTGCGCAATTATTTGGTCTTTGGTCACCTCATTCCGATTTCTCTCGGAAGCGGAATGGTTTTGACGGAAGGTATCGCTGAAAATGATTTAGAAAACAGGTTCGATCTCTCGGCAACAGACGTTGGTGTCAGCCTTGGCGAAGCACGAAAGTTTAATCGGCCCGATTACGCAACCGGGCTTTGGGACGTCGACGGAATGGAAAGAGAAAAGAGACGTACCAATGAAGCTCTGGCTATAATTAAGGCTCACCCGGGCTGGTATTTCTCAACGGTAGCCCGGCGGGCCAAGCGAATGTTGGAATCTGATCCATTGCTCCCCGGTACCACTATCATCCCTCAATCTCACCTTGACCCTGCAGATATCGAAAAGCTCGACGCCAAACTAAGCTGGTCACAAACGCCCGTTCAGTTTTTGTCGTCTCAGCCTGAGACGTTGAAGGGGTTGAAATATTCACTTGCTGAAAATCAGCAGCAGGTTGAGTTCACATCATCTCCAGGCGTTTATCCGGAACTGGTTCGTACGTCCGAGATTCCCGTGGATGCTTACACGATTTACCGGCTCACCGTGCCCGTCAAAACCGTGCAGGGACGAATCATTCTCAGTGTCACTGATTCAGATCATAATGTATTAGCAACGACGATTACGCCGGACCCGATCAAAGTGAAGGACTCGTCTGTGCCGTCCGAAGCGGAAGTTGTGATCCCCTTCGGTTCAGGTTCGGCAGGGAAAGTATTTCTTGTGGTGACTGGATCGTCAACTCCGGTATGGAGCTTTGGAACAATTAACTCATTACGAGTCGGTAGGTCGTCCGCAGCTTTCAGCCTTCCCTTCCGCTGGACGCTTTACGAGGCGCAAGAAATATTAATGAGCGGATGGCTGGTGCCGTTCGCGTTGCTGGGAATTTTAACGCTCGGATTGGTAAGGCTGGGTCGTGAGTTAGCCTGGCTCCTGGTTGTGCCGCTGTATTTCATTCTGGTGAGCTCGCTGACGCACATGGAGCATAGATACGTAATCGTGATCTATTACCTGCTGCCTATCCTGGCGGTTGTGCCTGTGTATTTTTTCGCAGCAATGCTTCGAACAAAATTGCCGTTCGCCGAAAAGAAGCCAAGTGGAGTTGTCCAATCCGAAACGGAGTGCACCGAAACACTATTGCCGAACGAACCGATAGCCGACGCCGCGGACGGTGAGCAGGTGCTTGGGTTTCGCAGGATCTTCTTCAATATATTTTCTTAAGCGCACGATAAAGTTATCGATGGCTCGCGTGTCAGTGTCTTCAGCCAGATCCCAGACTTCTTCCAAGATCGCTCTGCGCGAAACCACGTTTCCCTGGTGCCGAATCAGGTAGCGCAACAAATCAGCTTCCATCACAGTTAGTCTGATCGTTTGTTCGGGCGTGTGCAATTCCAGATTTGCAAAATCAATCGTGCGACCGTTGAAGCTGAACTGTTCAACCGCTTCGGCGCTTAGCATCTCGCGCTGTTTTCCGGCGGCAATTCCATTAGGCGGTTTTTGATCGAACCACTTGCGGCGACGCAATAGTGCGTTGAGCCGCGCCAACAAAACCGAGAGCTCAAACGGTTTGGGCAAGTAATCATCGGCGCCGGATTCGAAACCGCGCAGCACGTCTTCCGCGCGCCCGCGCGCGGTCAGCATTAACACTGGGACAAAATTCCCCGCCGCGCGAAGTTCTGCCGCCACCGTAAAGCCATCTTTGCCGGGAAGCATAACGTCGAGCACGACAGCGTCGTATTCCCGTTTGTTGTCGAACAGCAAAGACAACGCAGCTTCGCCGTCGCCGGCAATATCAACGTCATAGCCTTCCGCCTCGAGGTTGAAACGCAGGCCGTCGGCAATATGCTGCTCGTCCTCAACAATCAACACATTCATCGCGCTTCAGCTCGCGGAAGTTGAATAGTAAAAGTGCTGCCGCGTCCCGGTCCTTCGCTTTCGGCAAAGACGCGCCCACCGTGCTTCTCGACCACCGAGCGCACAATGAAAAGGCCAAGACCCGTGCCTTTGACGCGCGTTATGAAGCGGCCCGGCGCGCGATAGAATCGTTTGAAGATTCTTTTCAGTTGCGCAGCGGGAATGCCGATGCCTCGGTCGCCAATGCGCACCGCCACCTGTTTGTTATCAAGCGCTGCGACTTCGACCGACAACTGCACCTTTTTATGGGAATACTTAACGGCGTTGTCCAGGAGATTTGTAACCGCGGCGCGCAACTCGTCCGCATCACCCAAAACGCGCGCAGCTTCGCCGTCAAGTGATTCGGTGTAACTCAGCGAATTCGAGTCAAGGTTGTAACGCGTGCGCGCGATGTCCACGCACTCACCGACGACCTTGCCAAGATCGATATTAGTTTTATTCAGACGTCGCCCCCGGACTCCGGCGTGGCCTGCGCGCAAAACCTGCTCGACAGTTTTCAGCAGCCGGTCGTTGTCGGCGAGCATGACATCGTAAAACTCCTGCCGCTGCTCTTCGTTGATGTCGCGTGTCTTGAGCGTTTGAAGATAGAGCCGGGTTGATGCAAGCGGAGTTTTAAGTTCGTGCGTGACTGCGTTAATAAAGGCGTCGTGCTGTTCGTTACGACGAATCTCGCGAATAAGAAAGGTGGTGTTCAGTACCAAACCGAAGATTATCAGCACGAAGAAGACGATGCCCAGAACGAGCATTGCAACTTCGCGCCAGTTGAGAATGATCCAGCCGACGTTAAGCGCAATGGCTACGGCGACGAGAGATGAGCCCAGCGTGATAAAGAACGCTATCGATTTGCGGCGGGCACTGACAGCCATTTCTGAATTGTATCAGGAGCGCCGCCCTGACGCAGGGTTAGGTTGGATTCTCACGTTCAAATCAGAAATAGACTTTCCATTTACCATTCGCGAATTCAGATTGGAAGTGCAACAGGTATTAGGTAACAGAAATCGCGCACCGAAGGCTGGCAACAAAACAGGAACGCGCTCGATGCAGAACCGCGAGCGGTAGCGACCGGATGCTACCGTCGACGATGAAATAGAGCATTCGAGCGGCCTTCAACATTGAATGCTAGCATCCGGTCGCTACCGCTCGCGGTTCTGCAGTGGTTGCACTTCCAAAT
>DASQPM010000127.1:0-11919 GCA_035643935.1 Pyrinomonadaceae bacterium
TGCGCATTTTCATCCAGAAGCTGACGGGGCATCACTGGGCGCTACCACGCACACGGATTTTCGTTTGCTCGCCGAACTGGTGAGGCGCATGAATGGCGGTGGCGTTTACCTGAATATCGGATCGGCAGTAGTGCTGCCGGAAGTTTTTCTGAAGTGCGTAACGCTGGTAAGAAATTTGGAGCACGAACTGAACGACATAACGACCGCCAACTTCGACTTCATCCAATCCTATCGTCCATTAACAAATGTTGTGCGCCGTCCCACGGCTGACGGCGCCGGGCAAGGCTATTCGATCACCGGCCATCACGAACTCACCATTCCCTTGCTGGCGGCCGAACTCATCTGCGGTCACGACGCGCAGTAAATCCAATTTCTTAACTATTGGTTAGCTTCAAATAGTTCGCTTTAGAATCTCAGCGTGTAGTTTAGTCGCAGATTGCGGCCAATCTCTGGCGCAATCTCCTTGATAAACGACAAGTGATTGCGATAGAGCCGATTCGTCAAGTTGTAGCCACTGAGCGTAAAGACGTGAGCGGTCCGTGAGTTCACGATCGTATAGGAAGCGTTGAGATTAACAACCGCGTAGCCTGCAGTTGGCGATTCATTGCTGAATACGCGGTCCTGCCTCCGCGCCAAAACCAATTCCGGTCGAACACTGAACGCATTGAAACGCCAGTCAACGCCCAGCGTGCTGCGAAGCGGCGGAATGCGTGGTAAAGGCTGACGCAGTTCAGTTAGATCTGCACGCACATAATCGACCTTGCCATTCAACCACACGTTTGGAACAAGACGCGCTTCCACACTTGCCTCAGCGCCAACATATCTGCTTCTGCTTTGTGCGTAATCAACAATCGGCAGATGCGAGGCCGGATCGGTCACACCAGTAAAGGAAGTAAAAACAAAGTTGATGAAGTTGTAGTAATAGACACTGCTCTCCAATCGCAGACGTTGGCTGTTATGGCGTAGCGAAAAATCAATTCCGTCTCCTTGCTCGGCCTTCAAGTTCGGATTGCCAATATCAAAAACCAGAATGCCGGGATGCGGTCCGTTGTTATAAAGCTCCTCGAGCGCGGGAGCGCGAAACGAGTGCTGATAATTGGCCACAAACGAGCCGCCGTTCCAAAGGGTGAGGCGCATCCCGGCGCTGCCGGAGAAACCCAAAAAGTTGCGCTGGCGAAAATTTCCTTCCGGACTATAGCCATTCTGCTCAACGCGTCCGCCGAACTGAAAACCAATGCGTTCAAAATCGACTCGCTCTAAACCGTAAACAGCAAAAGATCGCTGTTTGGTGTGCGGCGCAGGCGCTTCTGCTCCAACTGATTCGTAATCACGCGTAAAACCCGAAAATCCAAAGGTGCCTGATACATTCCCATGCCGGCGGTGATTTAAGTTGGCGCGGTAATTTAAGTTTTTGTTAGTTGCAATTGAATCGAGTTCAGTTACATTTTCATCCGATTCAAACTCAAACTCGCGATTCAGATAATCGTTGTCGCTGAGGGCAAAGTCGCCACTTTCCAGGAGGCCATCCAGTTCGCGAAAACCGCCTTTGAACTCATAGCTGTGGCGGCGCATTCTCAAATACTCAAGATCGATTTCATCAGCGGCGACCGGAATGCCATAACGGCGGCGATCGTAAGCGTAACTAAACGACAGCCAGCCTTTGCGAGGGAACCATCCGACACCGCCGCTAAAATTGCTGCTGCGCGCATAGGAATTCAAAACGGTACCCAGCGGCGTGCGATAGTCGTTGGCTTTCTGTGCTCCGCCGCTGCCGAAAATCAAAAAGTTTTTGAATCCAAATTTGAATCCGGCGCTGCCGCCCGCTTGCCAGTTGTTCGTTCCCCCAAACGTGGTCAAATAACCCGATAGCCCTGGTTGATAAACGTCATTTGTAGAAATCCCGTTTACCACTCCGCCAATTGCGTTACTGCCGTAGAGTAGTGTTGCGGGACCCTTAACGATTTCGACGCGGTCAAGAGACAGCACATCTATTGGTTCAACTTCATCGCCGGATTGCGAAGCGATGCCGCCCACGCGCAAGCCGTTTTGCAGCACCAGGACGCGATCACCATCGAAGCCACGAATCACCGGACGGCCAGAACCGGGACCAAAGCTGCGCTTGGCAACGCCGAGTTGATATTCCAGCGCTTCGCCAATGGATGCAGGATTTCTTTGCGCCAGCTCCAGGGCGCCTACCGAAGTGACTGCCTGGTACGAAGAATTGACGGCTTCGGCGGAACCTGTTGCCGTGACTGTTACCTGTTCGCTTACCGGCGCGAGCGTCAAGGTGAAATTAATTGTCTGCTCACCACTAGTCACCTCAACTTGCCTGACAACGTCGGCCACGCGATCAAGATGCGCGATGATTTGGTACTTACCCGCAGTGACGTTATTGAAGAGGAAAGCGCCATGCTCGTCAGTCGCCACCGATCGTTTTAACTCGGCGATGGTGATTATGGCGTTGCGCGCCGCGACACCTGACGGCTCGAGCAAGACAGTTCCACGAATAGTACCGACACTGCCAGACGTTTGGGCTGTGGTTACCGCTTGAGCAAAAGCGCCGCTCACGCTAATAACAAAGCAATAAATAAAAGCCGGAATCGATCGTGCAAACATATAAGTATCCTGAGGTGAAAGGCTGCCGTTCTAGCTGAAATTGAAAATCGTTTTCAGTTTCAACAAGGCTCTTTGATTTGTCAAGCATTGATTGAGGTCTCTTGATTAAGAACCCGGGGCAAAGATGGTTTAGAACTGAAGATGCGCCGTTGCTGTTGGGCCGTTGAACACGTCCCAGCAAACATCTTTTAGACCGACGACGCCGGATGGTCCGATAATTTGTGGGCCGTAAAAATGCGTAAGCAAAATTCAATTCACGACCAAATCGACTCTCTTAAATTGGCCTTTCTGAGTAGGTCATTGATCGAGTTAGGTGCATTACGATAAACAAAGTCCTTAAGTTATAATCCGGGACTCCAGGAACCGAGAGAGACGTCAAGCAAGGGGAACCATGCAGCCTGAGAAACTAGCTCGCTTCAAAACAATATTGCTCGCCGCACTGCAACAGCACACGGAACACGTGCGCGATGATCAAGCCGCGGCGCTCGAACTATCCGATGATGGCGTGAAGGACACCGTCGATCTTTCATTGATGGATGTGAATAAAGAAATGGCGCTGCGTTTGGGAGAACGTGAGTCTCAAATGATCGCTGATATCGATCAAGCGCTGTTGAGAATTGAAGAGGGTTCTTATGGTAAGTGTGCTCGCTGCGGTAAATTGATCGACGAGCGTCGCCTCGAAGCCCTGCCTACTGCCCGCTATGACGCCGCCTGCCAGGAAGCAATTGAACGCGCCAACGGTGAAGACGGACATTCAACTCTTTAAGAAAATGTCCACCGTCCAATGTCCAATGTCCGGAGTCTTTGTTTGAAGACTAAGAGCTTTCGGCAGCACATTGTTTTCTTGGCACCACCGGTCCTGTAGTTCCCTAAGCCGAGTACTGGGAGCGATTCGGTTCGCCGTAAGAGTAAGGAGAGCGGCTGATTATTGAGCCGCCAGTCCGACGCGGCGCAGCAAATCCTGGAAATGCGGGTCGCTGCGCAGCGGGTCGTAGATTGGATCCACTTTCAGGCTGGTCAGAACATTGGAATGCTGTGAGTACGCCTTTTCCAACCAGGCGAAGGCTTCGTCCTTATCGCCAATGCCAACGTACGCGATAAGAATGGGTGCCGGATCAATTTGGTTATGCCGGTCCAACTGTTCCAACTTCTCAACCGCACGCCGAGCTTCTGCCACCCGGCCGGAGCGGCCAAAGATATAAGCGGATTGCGCTAAACTCCACGGGCTATCGTCTACTCGACGCAATTTTTCCAGATCCGCCTGGGCGTCCGCGAACATTCCCTTCTGCACATAGACGTACTCCAATATGTGAGCGTGCGTGAAGTTCGGGTCCACCTCAAGCACAGCGTGCAGTTTTTCGATGGCGCGGTCATACTGCCGCGAAAAGTAAAGGATTGCGCCATTATCGGTGGCAATGATTAGCGACAGTGGATCGAGCTCGCGCGCTCGCTCGCTCTCGCGAAGCGCTTCATCAAAATGCCCGAGCAGTGCCAGATGCTCGGCGTACCAATGATGAGCGGTGGCGTAGTTCGGGTTCAACTCGATCGCGCGCCGGTATTCTTTCTCTGCGGTTTCCCAGTCCCAATCGTAATTTTGCACAATCAAAGCCAGCGCAGTGTGAGCTTCTGCGAGGTTCGCATCAAGCTCAAGCGCCTGTAGCGCCGCGCTCCGCGCCTTCGAAATGAACTCGGCTTGTGGCTCTCCCGTATAGCCGCCCATCAAGGCGTAGGAATTCGCCAGGCCCGCATAGGCGCGGGCATAACCCGGTTCTTTAGCCGCGGCTTGCTGAAAATAATCGATGGCTTGACGAAAATCCTGAGGCGTCCGCCTGTTCCAGAAGTACTGGCCTTTGAGATAGAGGTCGTATGCTTCGTACGTTTTGGGAGCGGAGGTTTTGGCGGCGGACTCGGTCCGACTCTGGTCACCGAGCGTGAGCTGAATTCCACCCGCGACCTCCTGGGCGATCTCGCTTTGCAGAGGCAACAGATGAATTGTTTCGCGGTCATACTCTCGCGCCCAGAGGTGGGTCTGGTCTTTTATTTGAATGAGCTGGGCCGTGATTCGCACTTTGTCTGACTCGCGCCGCACGCTGCCCTCCAGCACGTACTGGACCCCAAGTTCACGGCCGATCTGGTCCAATGGTTGTTGCGTGTTCTTATAGTGCATGACAGAAGTGCGTGCGATTACTCCGACGTGATCGGGATCAAGGTTTCCCAATTGGGTGATCATCTCTTCTGTGAGGCCGTCACTGAAGTAATCCTGGGTCGCGTCGCCAGTAAGGTTTTGGAAGGGCAGGACCGCCAACATGACCCGCCTGTTGGATGGTTGGGGCTGAGGCGCGGAGCGTGACCACAGCGTCCAACCACCAATGGCCACGATGAGAATGATGGCAGTCGCAAGAAAGGCTGGCCACCAGCGGTACGCCGGATGTGCCAGGTCAGCCGTTGTTACTCTTCCTTGTGTGAGCCCCGAGGATCTTGCCTGTACTAAACCGGGGTTTGCACCTTGCCTGGTTCGAGTGAGCTCATCCGCCACCACTGGCGCGATGAAGCGATAGCCACGGCGGGCTACGGTTTCAATGTACGTTGGCTGGTGAGCATTATCGCCCAGTGACTTTCTGAGCTGTAGAATGTTGGAAGTTAAGTTTGCTTCCTCAACAAAACTGTCGGGCCAGAGCCGATTCATCAGCTCTTCTTTCTTGACTATGCGCCCGCTGTTCTCCACCAGGATTAGGAGCGTGTCAAAAACCTTCGGCGTAATAGCCATTGGCATGCCGTTGCGCAGCAGCACCTTCTGGTCGGCATCAACCGTGAAGTCTCCGAAGCAATAGAAATGCTTAACTGCCAAAGACATATTGTCTTTCAGAACTCTTTTAGAACTTTCCTATAGGTTTTTCAGGACTTTCCAAACCTTCGCGGGTAACTTCGCTGAAAACTCGGAGTTCTCGGAGAATTCTCGGAGTTGGAGACTGGGCTGATTCTAGCAGCGTCCTTCGGGGACAGCAATGCAACCACTTTGTGGGATGGTGTGTGTTCAAGCCTGTCAAGTTCTATAACCGAAGTTAAACGTTTTTCTGCGAAATGTCTTATTCATGCGAAGGAGTAAGATCATGAGAAGGGGACTCTTTCTGATCCTGTCGTTTTCGATCCTCGCAGCACTCAGCTTTCAAATCGCTTTGGGACAGTTTCCGAAGATTAAAATCCCAAAGCCGAAACCGCATCCGACTTCGACTGAAACCGGACAGCCGGCGTCGAGCGGTGACACACATCGGACGCAGCCTGACACTGAAAGGGCGAACCCTGGAGCGTCACCGGGAAACTCGGCTGCACTAGAAGACCAGCCAACCATCGCCAAAGACTCTGTCCAAGTCCTCACTGCGAATATTAGCGGGAGTTTAGACGCCCCGAAGGACAAGCAGCTCCAATGGAAGCCCGGCATCTCGTTCCGAGTGAACGGGCCCATCGCCAGCGGCAGCCAGCTATGGGTGGAATTCGGTTATCCGGGCCGCAAGGACTGGGCAAAGTACGACTGCAGGACCCGCGAAGCTGCTGCAGGCGAGGCGTTAGAGGTCAGCGAGTGCCTCGCGTCGGACAAGTTGACCACGCCCTACGTGGGACCGGTGGATTTCTCCATTCACCTGCGTAATGAGCTGCAGGGTACGACTCTGACGCTATTCACAGGTAAGGCGAAAGCGGCGAAGTTTATCGGTCCGGCTGGACCGCAGTACCCGGAGTTTTACGTGGACGAGGACTGGCGGATCCCGATTGGCTACGTCTTCTACGAATTTAGCAGCGGTCACCGAGCAACGTTCCTGAACGTTGGGTTTTGGTATCGCGGCAATACGGCAACCGTAGAAGCGCACTTGTTTTACAAGGGCAAGGAGATCGCGAAATCCGAGATCGCCGGCAATGAGGGATCCGATTGGAATCCGGCGAAGCACCAGTGGGGCTTTGCAAATTGTCAGTTTGTGGGCGTGTACAAGGATGACCCGGGAGAGGAGGGCTACGATCCGCGTTTCGCGGTGGCCGGGAACCCTGGCGAGTACGAAGTCAAGGTTCTGGTCGCGCATCATCTGGCGCGCTCGATCAAGTTCACGGTGAATGCCAATGGAAGCTTTGATAATGGCATCGCCAGCGCTAATAAGTTGGGCAGCGACCGCGTGATTGTTCCCGTCCAGGTCATCGGAGACGTCCCCTGGGATCGAAATGCGTGGAAGACGGACGCGTTCTACGGAAATCCTTTGACGGGTTTTAGCGCGCCGTAGGCTTTCAGCGAGTGCGAGGAAGAAAGTCGGCGCGTTCGGAGTAACAACGGAGGAAGATGATGATGAAAAGAAATCGGAATCTGCACCGCGAAGCGCAGTTGGACTCAATGAAAATGAACATGAAGACGAATCAAAGCGTTTGCAGCGCGCTCATGGCGGGACTCTTCTTGCTGGGAATTATTCTGGCGTGCAGCGTCGGATATGAGACTGAAAAGGCCAATAAACTCGTTGCTGAAGGGAACGCGGCGATCGATGAGGGCAAAAAGTATTTCGCCGACGCCGAGGAGAAGAAGACCAGGATGCTTCAAACAGATGTATCCCACTTAGCTGATGCCCGAGCTATCGCTCGCGAGGCCATAAGGGAGTATGAAGAGGCCGAGCAAAAGGCCAAAGAAGCTGCCGGCAAGTTTGAAGAAGCCAGTAAGCTGAAGCTCAGCGATAACTTCAAGCAATACCTGGCGCTCAAAGTAAAGGAATACAACAAGCGTGCGGAATCAATCGAAGCCGTGAAGGGCACACCGCAGGCTTTGATTGATAGTCAGAGTCGATCTGCTTTTATGAGCAGCGCAAGCGCAGCCAACGAGAAAGCCGAGAGGCTGCATAAAGAAGCCGAGGACCTTGCTGCCCAGGCAGACAAGCTACAAAAGGACAACCCGGATGCTTTTAAATAATGACACGCACCATCATTCGCTACAACGTATCACTTGTTCGGGCGAAAGAGGAGCAAGCGATGAAAATCAAAATGAATTTGTCAATTAGTATTAATGACAAGTGTTATTGCCCTTGCTGCCTGTGGTTGGAAGCCCTCTTGTCCAGCGACGACACTCACCGCCCCTTGGGAAAAGATGAATTTGCCGGTGCAGCAAGATGCCTTTCATCGCCGAGTTTGTACAGCGCTCGCGGTTTACCAGTGCGTTCCCGCTATCGATGACGGCAGCTCAATTTGTAGACACACTGAATGCCAATGCCGGCAATCCATTGTCTCAGTCCGAGCGCGATCAGTTGGTCAATGGTTTGGCTTCCGGAATGTTGACGCGAGCTCAAGTGTTGCGGACCGTGGCCGAAGATCCTGACTTAAATACCGCCGAGTTCAATCGAGCGTTTGTGTTGATGCAATACTTTGGCTATTTGCGGCGCAACCCAAACGACCCACAGGACTCGGATTATACCGGTTACGATTTCTGGCTGGGTAAGTTGAACCAGTTCAACGGCAACTTTGTGAACGCCGAGATGGTAAAGGCGTTCATAGTCTCGGCGGAGTACAGGCAGCGGTTCGGTCCGTGACGAGTTCCCGCATGTCGCTAACTTTTCTCGGCCTTGAAGTTTGAATTTGGACTTCGGATCCAAAAAGCTTGAGAACCTGAGGTTGGTACTTTTCTAGGCTTTCGGGTGTGCCTTGTCATAAACGGCGATCAGTCTCTCCATTGAGACGTGCGTGTAGATTTGCGTGGTCGATAGCCGAGCGTGGCCGAGTAGCTCCTGTATGTCGCGCAGGTCGGCGCCGCTATCGAGCAGGTGTGTGGCAAACGAGTGGCGCAGCGCATGCGGACTGATATCGTGACGGCCCGCGGCAATGCCAATGTATTTTTCAACCATTCGCCCTACCGAACGCGTGGTGATTCTCGTTCCCTGATAGTTTAGAAAAAGCGCTTCCGGTTCGCGCAATGAAACCGGCGCTGCGTCTAAAAATTTATCGCGCACGTCCAGATAGGTGCGCAACGCATCGAGTGCCGGCTCACCAAACGGCACGATTCGTTCTTTGCGCCGCTTCCCACTCACCCGAATCAAACGATTCTTGAAATCAACGTGGCCCAGATTCATTTTGGTCAATTCGGCCACACGCACGCCGGTCGCGTACATTAATTCCAGCAGCGCCCGATCTCTTTTCCCGAGATCTGTGGCGACGTCAGGCGTTTCAATAAACTTGATTGCTTCTTCGATTGAAAGGTGTACCGGCAGTTTCTTTTCCAGGCGCGGTGTGGCGACCAGTTTTGCCGGATTTACTTCCAGCACACCTTCGCGCACCAGAAACTGAAAAAAAGTCCGCAGCGCAGCCAGCTTGCGCGCGATCGAGGCCTTCTTTTTTTGCGCGGTGTGTAACGTGGAGAGCCATTCGCGGATAGTAATGTGATCGATTGCCGTTAAGGCGGGCGCGCTTCTCTTCCCCGTCTTCGGATGGGCCGGCGACAGATAGTCTAAGAATTGTTCGAGGTCACTCTGGTAATTGCGTGCGGTGTGCTCGCTGACGTTGCGTTCATAACGCAGGTGCTCGAGGAACTGTGTCAGCAGTTCTTGCATATTTAATAGGCCGCAGATTAACGCGGATGGCGCGGATCAGATCAATACAAATTTCAATTGTGCTTAGTTACTATCAGTCTTCTTGTCACCAGGCATTCACCGCGACATTCGACGGCTTCGGCGCATAATAGCCCCTGCGCGCGCGAACCCGCACGTCTTTTCTTGCCTTGATGCGAAGATCGATCAGGTGAAAACGGCCGTCACGCCGTTCCTCTCCCGAGTAATAACTGAGCACGTACTGCTGCGCCAGGTCCGCTGCGATCTGTTGGAAGGCTGCGTCCAGGTCACCAGTCGTCTTTGGAATATAGACCGCGCCGCCGGTCTGGCCGGAGAGTTGTTCCATGCGTCGCTCAGCCGCCAGGGCGCGCACGTTCGCACCTTCGTAGAGTCCAGTTTGCACTATGAAGATTTGGCAATCGTCAGCCAGCACCTGCCGGATAGTAGTCTCAAAATCATTGCGGCTGGTTGTCTCAACTCCATCAGAGACAATAACCAACACGCGCCGTCCGGCGTATGGACGAAGATAAGCGGCAGCGTCAATTATGCAATCGAACAGCGAGGTCGATCCTTCGGGCCTGGCGAAACTTTCGATGGTCCGCTCAAGTAAGGAAACATCTTTGGTTAACGGCTGTGCCAGATAGTTTTCTGAGCCGATGGAAAAAATTGCGGCTTCGTCGACCGGCCTCATGACCTTGCGAAAGAAATGCTTCGCGGCCTGCTTTTCAAACTCGCGCGCGAAATCGATGCTGCCGCTGTTATCAAACAACATTGCCATGCGCACGTTCGTTTCGCTGCGCGTCATGTCGCTGATATTCCGTAACTGCCCATCCACTCGCAGTTCAAAATCCTCCAGCCGCAGTCCGGTAAGCGCGATGCCACGCGCGTCAAAAACTGAAGCCGGGATGGGCACAAGATTCGAGCTGACCCGCACGACATCGTTGGCATCGATTTCACCGTTTGCATTGTCCGTGGATGCCGAGGGCTTACGTGGATTTGCGTTTGGTGTTTGCGAAGGTTCGGCAACCGGGCCAGGCGACGATTGCGGTTTTTTTGGAGAAGATTTGGGCGCTGGTTCCTTGAGCCGTCCCGATTGAGAAACTGCAGTTAATCCGCTGAAGCTAAACAGCAGACACGCACTCACGATAAGGCTCGCGCTTCGCGACGCAAACTCAATCATGCGGAAGCTTGTAACACTGGTTGTTGCTGCTGATTTTCCTGAAGCCAAGCGTCCCATTCTTTCAATGCCAGATTTACCTGCAATTCGTGGCGATCGCGTTTACGCCGAACACGCCGCCGCTCTTCGTTGGCCAGCGGCTCAAGCAAGGCGAAGGTAATGTTTACCGGCTGGAAGTTTTTAGTTTCAGTTCGAGAAACATAACGCGCCAGCGCGCCAACGGCACTTAACCGCGGCGCTTCAATCAACTCCACGCCTGCTGCCAATCGCGCTGCGTTTACTCCGGCCAGCCAGCCCATCGCTACCGACTCAACATAACCCTCGACACCCGTGATTTGTCCGGCAAAAAATATGTTTGGTCGCTCGCGCATTTGCATAGTCGCGGCCAGCACGCGCGGTGAACAAATGTAGGTGTTGCGATGAATTTGTCCGAACTGGAGAAACTCCGCCTGCTCCATCCCCGGTATTAGTCTCAGCACGCGCGCTTGTTCGCCGTAACGTAGATGATTCTGAAAGCCAACCAGGCTGTATGCATCGGCCATTAAATTTTCTTGCCGCAACTGCACCGCCGCATAAGGCTCGCGGCCGCTGCGCGGATCTACCAAACCGACGGGCTTCATCGGGCCGAAGCGCAGCGTATCCACTCCCCGCCGCGCCAATTCTTCAATCGGCAGACATGCTTCAAACCAACGCGTGTCTTCGAAGCGTTGCAGCGGCACACTCTGCGCATTAATCAGCGTGTCATAAAATATCGCGTACTGCTCCTGGTTAAACGGACAGTTCAGATAATCGTCGCCACCCTTGCCATAGCGCGCGGCCAGAAAGGCAACTGAGCGATCGACTGAATCGGCTGAGACGATGGGCGCAATCGCATCGTAGAAATAAAGCTGGTCACTGCCGGTAAGCTTCATTATCTCTGCGGTCAGCGCGTCGGAGGACAGTGGTCCCGTGGCAATGATCGTTATCTCATCCTCGGGAATTTCTTTAGCTTCTTCACGAACCAACTCGATGTTCGGGTTGCTTTCAATTTCCTGGGTTATCAGTTCAGCAAACTTGTGACGATCGACAGCCAGAGCGGCGCCTGCCGGAACCCGAGCGGCGGTCGCAACCTCCATCACGAGCGACCCAGCGCGGCGCAACTCTTCCTTTAATAAATAAGGAGCAGAACCCGGCTCGTCTGACTTCAGCGAATTGGAACAAACGATTTCCGCGAGTTTATCGGTCCGATGCGCGGGCGTTTGTTTGACTGGCCGCATTTCAAACAAGCGCACTTGAGCGCCGGCGCGCGCCGCCTGCCAGGCGGCTTCTACACCTGCCAATCCGCCGCCAATGACGTTAACTTTTTTCATTCTGCTCGGCTCACTTCTTCTTGCCCTTCGCTACGCGCTTCGGGGAACCCGACTTCGCTCCCTCTTTCTTACGTTTCTTCTCGACCTTCTTGTGAGCGGCGGCTGTCACTTGCGCTACGCGCTCGGCTTGCGTCAGTCGTTTGGCGCCGCGTCCCGGTTGGCCCGCATGCTCCTGCTCAGTTATCTCGCCTTGATGTTTCTGGTACTCAAATTCGTT
>DASQPM010000128.1:0-3761 GCA_035643935.1 Pyrinomonadaceae bacterium
AACTGCCGACTTTCTATCGGCGTCTGGCGATAAGGCTAATTGGCAATCGGAAATTGGAAATCGAAAATCACCGGACCCACCCGCTACCGCGTGGTGGTACTGACCTCATGTCACCGAGAATCAGCTCACTGGCGGTACATAGTACTCAATCATTCTGCACGAACCCGACCAATAGCGAATTGGAAACCCCCTAAGCTATACTCTGCGCTTTTCCGGACGATCAAATTATCAGCTTAGGAAGCAAGTGACTCTCCTTCAACTCCAGGATCAACTAAAGGCGGTGGTTCGCAGCGCGGCACTGGAGCTGTTCGGCATCGAGCTCGAACAAGTAGGCGCTGAGACACCACCGCGCCCTGAACTTGGCGATCTTGCGTTTCCAGTCTCATTTGAACTTGCGAAACTGATCAAGCAAGGCACTGGCACGAAGGTGCCGCCGCGCACAATCGCCGAACAGCTCAAGACGAAGTTAGAAGCCGCCGCCGAAGTTGCCCGCGTCGAAGTTGCCGGCGCTGGTTACGTCAATGTGTTTTTCGATCGCGCCAAACTGCTTTCACTATTTGCAGGCAAGCAGGACGTTCGCGGCGCTGAAACCTCAGCGCTGCCTGATCATCCAAAAAAGATGGTCGAGCACACCAGCATCAATCCCAACAAGGCGGCGCACATCGGGCACGTTCGCAATGCCGTTCTGGGCGACACGTTTGTGCGCGTCCTGCAAGCTGCGGGCGAGCGCGTCGAGGTGCAGAACTACATCGACAACACCGGTGTTCAGGTCGCTGATGTAGTTGTCGGTTTTACTGAACTCGAGAAAATGACTCTCGAACAGATCAAGGCGCTCGACAGTTCCCTGCCTGCGGATGTTCCGTTTGATTATTACTGCTGGGACCTATACACGCGCGTCGGCGTGTTTTATCGCGAAGGCCCCGATGATGCGGCAAATTCAGAACGACTCAAGTTGCGCAGCGATGTGCTGCACGCGATCGAAGCAGGAAATAACCAGACGGCTGAACTGGCGGACTACGTGGCCACCCGAAATGTCGAACGCATTCTCGACACGATGGAGCGCCTCGACATTCGTTACGACCTGCTGGCGCGTGAGTCCGACATTCTACATCTGCATTTTTGGGATCGCGCGTTTGAACTGATGAAGAGCGCGGGCGTTATCAGGTTCGAATCGCAAGGCAAGCATGCGGGTTGTTGGGTGATGCCTTTTGAATCGTACACCGGCACCGACGAACATGAATCCGACAAGATAATCGTTCGCTCAAACGGCACCGTCACCTATACAGGCAAAGACATCGCATATCAATTGTGGAAGCTGGGCCGGCTTGGTTTGGATTTCAACTACAAACCTTTTCGGTCCTATCCGGATGGGCACGTTGCCTGGGTTACGACTACGGAACCTAACGCTGAAATCCTTCCGGAACTGCCGCGTCCTAATTTCGGTGGTGGTGTGAAGGTCTACAACGTGATCGATTCACGCCAGGCATATCCGCAGGAAATCGTTGCGCGTGGCGTTGTCGCGCTTGTTCCCGAAATCGGCGGGGAGGCCAGCGTTCACTTTGGTTACGAGATGGTGGCGCTCTCCCCGGCGGCTTGCGAAGAGTTAGGGATCCAGTTGAGCGCCGAGGATCGCGCGCGCCCTTACATCGAGATGAGTGGGCGCAAAGGTCTGGGCGTGAAGGCAGACGATCTGATCGATCGTTTGGAAAAAGACGCGCTGAAAGAAGTTGAAACGCGGCATCCGGAGTTATCTGCGGATGAACGACGCGCCACTGCACATGAAATCGCAGTCGGAGCCTTGCGCTATTTTCTCTTAAAGTTTACGCGCAATTCCGTAATTGCTTTCGATTTCAACGAGGCGCTTTCTTTCGAAGGCGAGACCGGGCCATATTGCCAGTATGCGGCGGTGCGGGCAAATTCGATCTTTCGCAAACTCGATGAAGCGGCCAGCGCGGCCGCATGGGCCTTGCTTCAGAAGGCGACGAGTGATTCGCAAGTCGCGTCGCGAGTTTCGGAGGTCCTGGCTGGAGAAGCAGGAACCGAGGTCTGGTCGCTTTTGATGCTGGCCGAGCGGCTGGAAGAAGCAATCGCGCAATGCGCAGCTTCCGCCGAGCCTGCGAATTTAGCGAAGTACACTTTCACGCTGGCACGCGCCTTCAACCTTTTCTATCACCGCCATCGCATCATCGCAGAGGAAGATGAAGTGAAAAAAGCGGTATTGATCGCAGTCGCGAACATTACGCGACAGCAGTTGACCGCGGCGTTGGCAACGCTGGGGATCAGGGTGCCGGAAAGAATGTAGGAAGCTCTTAGCAAGAGGTCAACTCCTTGGAGTGCGGCGACCAGGCGCCGCTTTGGTTCGCGGCGACTGGTCGCTGCATTGTTGAATCAACTCAAGCAAGCGTGGCCGCGACAGGTCGCGACGGCCAAAGCGCTGACAGACAGCGCACTCCAAAGAGTTGTCGCTTCCAGTTGATCAGAGGTTCTGCAGTTATTCGCGCTTTTAGCTTAGCCGCCTTTCAGTTAAAGTAGGTTTAACTAACTATGCTGATCGTAATGAAAGCTGATGCCACGGACGTTCAAGTCGAAGCCGTTGTCCGCGTTATTGAAGGACTCGGGTACAAAGCGCACCCAATGCCAGGTGCATCAAGGACCGCCATCGGCATCACTGGAAATCCGGGCGCGATTGACCCTTCGCATTTTGAAAATCTCGCCGGGGTGGCGGACGCCGTTCGCGTCAGCAAGCCATACAAGCTGGTCACACTTGATTTGCGCCTGGACAAGACAGTAGTGAGCATTGGTGATGCCGCGATTGGCGGCGACGAGTTGGCCATCATTGCTGGTCCATGTGCTGTCGAAAGTCGCAGCCAGGCTTTTGCGGTTGCCGAAGTTGTGCGGCGCAGTGGGGCGCGCTTCTTCCGCGGTGGCGCTTTCAAGCCGCGCACCTCGCCTTATGCGTTTCAGGGTTTGGGTGAAGAAGGTCTAAAAATTCTCGCGGAGATTCGCGAAACCTATGGACTAAAAATTGTTTCCGAGGCGTTAGATGAACCCGGAGTTGATCTGGTTGAGCACTACGCAGACATGATTCAGATCGGCGCGCGCAGCATGCAAAACTTTACGCTGCTGCGACGCGTGGGAAAATCGAGTTTGCCAGTGCTATTGAAACGCGGGTTGTCGGCGACTCTCGACGAGTGGCTGCTCGCCGCCGAATACATCATGGCTGAAGGTAACTATCGCGTGGTCCTTTGCGAGCGCGGCATTCGCACGTTCTCGCAGCACACCAGGAACACTCTCGACCTAGCCGCCATTCCAGCCGTCAGGCGAATTTCACATTTGCCAGTCATCGTTGATCCTTCGCATGGGACTGGCAAAAACTATATGGTGACTCCGCTGGCGCGTGCGGCGGTTGCAGTGGGCGCCGATGGCCTAATTGTTGAGGTGCACAATTCACCGAGCAATGCCCTGTCCGACGGAGCACAAGCTTTGACGTTGGATCAATATGAACAGCTTCTTAGTGAAGTCCGCGCTATTCACGAAGTCATCGCGCCGGCGCCGGTAGTTTAAGAATGTCTTAGGCTTTCTTGATCTCGCCAGACAGAATATTCGCCAGCTCACCAAAGAATACGGAACGCGGCATCACCTGATCATAGCCCGCCTGCACTGCTTTCCGCTGCAGCTCGACTTCAACGTGAGAAAAGAACCCGACCACCGGAATTCCCGCCAAGCTTTCGTCAGTTTTCAATTCCCGGCCCACCGAAATA
>DASQPM010000129.1:0-2886 GCA_035643935.1 Pyrinomonadaceae bacterium
GGACAATCGGAGGTTTGTACGCATGGCTCGAGGGTCACTAAACGAAGTTAAGCATTGGTTGCGCCGGGCTCATAAGAGAAGCCTCTTAACCTCCTCGCAGACAGATTTACCCAAGCCCCTAATTGAAGAGTTAGCTCCCACGCTCAATGCTTACCTCAACTCGATTGGAGTGAAGAATTAAGAATGAAAACCTGCGCGCAACTGACAACGGACCACTGACAACTGACGATGGTATTTAATCGCAAACACTTATTAGGAATCCGGGAACTCGAAGCGAGCGAGATCACTCATCTGCTCGATACGGCTGAATCGTTTCGCGATGTCTCAAAACGCGAAGTGAAAAAGGTCCCCGCGCTGCGCGGACGCACGGTCATCAATCTGTTTTTCGAACCGTCAACTCGAACACGTACTTCGTTTGAAATTGCCGCCAAACGCCTTTCCGCTGACGCCATTAACATCAGCGTATCAACCTCCAGCGTTAGCAAGGGCGAGACGTTGCTCGACACGGCGCGAAATCTGGAAGCAATGTCGCCCGACTGCATTGTGGTGCGCCATTCGATGTCGGGCGCGCCGCACCACCTTGCGAGAATGGGTAACGCGCCGATTGTGAATGCAGGCGATGGCGCGCATGAACATCCCACCCAGGCTCTGTTGGATGCGTTAACGATTCGCGAATATAAAGGCCGCATCGAAGGACTGAAGGTTGCAATCATTGGCGACGCGCTGCATTCCCGCGTAGCGCGTTCAAATGTTCATCTGCTTACCAAGCTGAACGCATCGGTAAGTATCGCTGGTCCCGGCACGTTGGTGCCGGACGAGTTTGCCGAGTTAGTCGACAACGGTTTGCGCGTTGAACGGCGAATCGAAGACGCGATCGATGGCGCCGATGTCGTAATGATCCTGCGGATACAACGCGAGCGACAACACGAAGCCTTTTTCCCGTCGATGCGCGAGTACGCAGTCCACTACGGCCTGCACCTGGATCATCTGCAGCGCGCCGCGCCGGACGCGATTGTGATGCATCCCGGACCAATGAACCGCGGCATCGAAGTGTCTTCGGAAATTGCTGATAGCAGTCGCTCGCTGATTCTCGATCAAGTAACTAACGGCGTCGCAGTGCGCATGGCGGTGCTTTATTTATTGGCCGGCGCGCACAACGAGACGGAAGAGAAGGGACATTAACCAACAAAGCAGAAGAACATATTTCAGTTTTTCTCTGTGAAGCCTCCGTGTCCTCTGTGCCTCTGTGGTGACCAAACCTAAGCGACACTCACCACGAGATACAGCGAACACAAAGGGTGCACAGAGAATTTCAAATCACTGCAGACCAGGTTTCAGCGTTAGACAACATGAAGATAATAATCGCAAACGGCTATGTGATCGATCCGGCGCAGGGAATTAACGCCGGCAGAAATTTGCTGATCGAAGACGGACGCGTTGCCGCTCTGCTGGACCGTGGCGAACAACTTCCGGAAGGCGCCGAGCTTCTCGATGCGACCGGTCTGGTAGTCGCTCCTGGTTTCATCGATATGCACACTCACCTGCGCGAACCCGGGGCTGAATACAAGGAGACGATTGCGACGGGCGCGGCCGCTGCGGTTGCTGGTGGTTGGACCAGCGTCTGCGCGATGCCCAACACCGATCCGGTTAATGACAGCGCTGCCGTCACCAGGTTTGTCATTGAACAGGCGCAACACGCACAACTTGCAAACGTCTTTCCGATTGGCGCGTTGACAAAGGGTTCAAATGGAAAAGAGCTTGCCGAGATGGGCGAGATGAGAAGCGCCGGTATCGTGGCCGTTTCCGACGATGGCCGGCCGGTGGCGAATGCAGGCATGATGCGCCGCGCAATGGAGTATGCGCGCGGATTTGATCTGCCGGTGATCGACCATTGTCAGGATCCGACGCTAAATGCCGGCGGTGTGATGCACGAAGGCCACTGGTCATTGCTGCTTGGACTAAAGGGCATGCCGGCGGCCGCCGAGGACGTGCACGTCATTCGCGATTGTGTACTGGCAAAGTTGACTGGCGCTGCAGTTCATATTGCGCACGTTTCCACGCGCGCGTCTTTGGAGGCCGTGCGCCGTGCTAAGGAAGCGGGCCTGCCGGTGACCTGCGAAGTTGCGCCACATCACTGGACGCTGACTGATGAAGCGGTTGCCGAGTTTGACACGAATATGAAGATGAGCCCGCCACTGCGCAGTCGTGATCATGTCGAGGCCTTACTGGCAGGATTGCAGGACGGAACGATCGATGCGATTGCCACTGATCATGCGCCGCACCATGCGGACGAGAAGGCGCTGGAGTTTGACGAAGCGCCTTTTGGTATCACCGGTTTGGAGACTGCCATTGGTCTGGCATTCGATCTGGTGCAAAAGGGCGTTATAGATCTCGAACGATTGGTAACGCTGTGTTCGACAAATCCCGCGCGCATATTCGGACTGCAAGATCGCGGGAGCCTGACAGCGGGCGCGCACGCAGATATAACAATTCTGGATCCAACCTGCGAATGGACGTTTGACGTCAACGCCTCAAAATCCAGGAGTCGCAATACCCCCTTTCATGGCCGCACGATGTCCGGCGCCGCGGTCGCAACCATCGTTGGCGGCCGCGTCGTCTACCTCAATCCCAACTACACTCGTCTAACTGACACTAAGCAGCGCCCGGCGTCTGCCAAGTAGGACAGACACTCCCGTCTGTCCCTTATTACACCCAGAGTTTCAAGCACTGAAGATCGAAAGAGAAAAACAGATTTTCCATTTGTCATTTTCCATTTACCATTTTTCATTTGGACTGATTGCCACGAGGAATTATTTAGGCCGGTCCGAAGTGTTTCCCAGGACGGTGGGTCGATAAATGAAAAATGGTAAATGAAAAACGAAAAAT
>DASQPM010000130.1:0-14231 GCA_035643935.1 Pyrinomonadaceae bacterium
ACGATCGCATCGCTTACGATCTTCAAGCGAACGGTTCATGGACCATCACGCGCCTTGCGCCGTAGGTTTCTCGCTTTATTTAATTCTTAGATTGACCTTTCCCGCCTTTTTCTTTAGTGCTTTTGGTTCCCCATTAGTACCGCCTTACCAGCACGTAGTACGCGCCAACAAAGAGCACCGAACCGATTATGAGAGCGGGTAATCACAACACAAGGTTTTGGGGATTTGAGTTTCCCAGTGCTTAAAGCGGGCGTAGCGCTTTGCGCGCGAGTTTCTTTTTCAAATCCACGTAACCCTGCTCGCCGGCAACCAGATCGCCCAGCACTTTCTTTATGCCGCGATGTCCGCGGGCAAACTCGATCATTCTTTCGGTAAACGGTGCCCCCCAAAAGTTACCGTAGAAGCGGCGGCGCATTTGTGAAGCTCGGCGCAGCTCGGCGCCAAAATCCTTGCGCCAACGCGATTCATAATCTTCCGGCCGGCCTGCAAGAAAAGCGGCGGCAAAGAGTTCCGCCGAGCGCAGCGCATAATAAATTCCCTCGCCGGTTACGGGATCCGCGAAACCAGCTGCATCACCAAGCAGGGCCCAGTCTTCACCTGACGCGCATCGTTTGTCCCACGTTTTATCAGCAAGCCCGGGAATGCGCGCCGCATAGCGTTCAGCTGTCGATCGCAAATTCGTCTCAATGGCCCGCGCCGAAGCGCCATCAATGTTGGACCATAGCTTCGCTTTCGCATTCTCCCTTTGCTGGTAGTAACCAATCATGAATTGCCACAGCAGTTCGTCGAGCGCTTTATGTTGAAAGTCTTCCTGGGTGGTAGCAATGCCAAATGAGATGTGGTCCAGGCGTGGAAACACCCAAGCGTAACCAACCCAGCGCGGCAGAAACGCCACCACCGTCGGCGCCTCTCCTCTTTCTGGCAACGGTGCGCGATAACCAAATGCAACTTCCATGTCAGCCGCGGCGAGCGGGCCAGCCAGCTTTTTTGCGAGGCCGCTGTTTGCTCCATCCGCAGCAACCAGAAAATTCGCGGCCTTTTGAACGCCGCCGGCAGCGCGAACCGACCAACCGCTCGTTGTGCGGCTCACGGCGCGGGCCGAGATTTTTTGAGAAATGATTTCAGCACCTGCCGCTTGTGCGCGATCACGCAGGTAGGAATCAAACGCAACTCGCGAATAGATCGCGAATGGTTCGTCGAGTTTCAAATGCAGACGCTGGCCAGACGGCGAATACAACTCCAACTCATTGACAGTACGGCCCACCGCGCCAAGCAAATGCGGCCAGGCCTTAAGTGCCTTTGCGGTGACGCCGCCGCCGCATGCTTTCGGCTCGCCTTCGGGCCGCCCGTCGAACATCGCCACCCGCGCGCCACCTGCGGCCAGACGTTCAGCCGCAAACGATCCGGCGGGTCCGGCGCCGACAATAAGCACATCAAACGTTTCGGTCATCATTTGGAGTGCGGCGGCTTGACGCCGCTTTAACGATGCGATGAAGTCGAGTTTTTTCTTTTACGAAACCGTAAGGCTAACCGAAAAGCGGCGTCAAGCCGCCGCAGTCCAAATAGAAGCCAATGATGATAGTTGCCTTCTAATAATAAGAGCAATTGGTGTGATAAAATCTGCGCGTTCCCTGACAGCAAAGCAGGTATCCGAACCCCCATTCTTTGTGCCCCGTGCTTGATGTTTTTGGAGGATTTACAGGATTGACAAGATGACGCGCGAATTCGTATTCGACTCTTGTAAATCCTGTGAATCATGTCCGAGGCTTTTGTTTTCCGGAAGGACCAATGGGAAACGCGAGCGCAATAGTTTTCTCGGGAATTGCTCCTCATCCGCCGATTATGGTTCCTGAAGTCGGCCGCGAAGCAATTTCCGAAGTGCGCGGCTCAATCGAGGCGATGGCGGAACTCACGCGCCGCATCATCCGCAGCGGCGCTGAAACCGTCGTGATCATTTCACCTCATGCGCCTCTCAGTCCTGACGCTTTCGTCGCTTATCACGCAAAACAACTCCACGGAGACTTTGGAAACTTTCGCGCGCCGGCAACAACAGTCGAGTTTCCGCTTGATGAAGAGTTGCTGGCTGCCATTACTACTGCCGCGGCCGGCGAGAATTATGAAGTGCCGACGCTCGCGGACTACGACCTGGATCATGGCACAGCAGTGCCGCTTTATTTCCTCGATCGCAATGGCTGGCAGGGACGCGTAGTGGCGCTGGGCTACAGCTTTCTAGGCAACGCAGATCATCTGAAGTTTGGCGAGTGTGTTCGCAACGGCGCGGAAAGCATCGGCCGGGCGGTGGCTTTTATCGCCAGCGGGGATTTAAGTCATCGGCTGAAACCGGAAGCGCCGGCCGGCTACAACCCGTCCGCTCATTTCTTTGACGAACAGGTTGTCGACTCGCTGAAACGGAATACGCCCTGTCAGATTGTTGATATCGATCAGGATCTTAGACGCACGGCCGGCGAATGTGGCTATCGCTCAATGCTGGTAGCGCTCGGCTTGGCGCAAACTCTACCTGCCGCGTGCGAAGTCCTGCATTACGAAGCGCCATTTGGTGTTGGCTATCTCGTGGCCCAACTGACGAGTGTTAGGATGGGCGGTGTAAAAGAAGTTCACTCGGAAACAGTAAGTGACCCAACTAGCGTTGCAGAAGACTTGCCGGCGCTGGCCAGGCGGGCAGTGGAAACTTTTGTGCGCACTGGAAAACAGATCTCGGTGCCGCAAAATGCCGCCGAGCTTCTTAGCGCGCGTGCGGCTTGTTTCGTATCGATCAAAACGCGCCAGGGAGAATTGCGCGGTTGCATCGGCACTATTGAACCGGTGAAGGAAACGTTCGGTGAGGAGTTGGTGGCAAACGCTATCAGTGCAGCCACGCGCGATCCGCGTTTTGCGCCCGTGGCCGAAAGCGAACTAGCGAATCTCAAGTACTCAGTCGATATTCTGTCAGCGCCCGAGCCCGCAGCTTTTGCGGATTTGGATCCGGCAGTCTATGGAGTGATTGTCGAAGACGAATCGCACCTGTTTCGCGGTTTGTTGCTGCCAGATATCGCTGGCGTGGATACGGCGCAGCAACAAGTGGATATAGCGACGCGCAAAGCCGGGATTCCGCCGGGAACGCCGCTCAAGTTTTCCCGTTTTCGCGTGGATCGTTTTCGCGAGTAAGTATTTGCCACTTCTCATTTTTCATTAACTGATCTGATAGCAAACCGCGCATGATTCTGCGTTTCACTTCTTGCCGCTTCATCTTCAATGAAAAATGATAAATGAGGAATGGAAAATCTTTCCTCTTTCTAGGTCATTACGAGCGCCCGCCGTGAGCGAGGGACAGAGAGGAATGTCTGTCCTACACGTCAAGGTTCCTGACGTCGAGTGCGTTGTCTTCGATGAACTTGCGTCGAGGCTCAACCGCGTCGCCCATCAGGATGGAAAAAATGTCGTCAGTTTCAACTGCGTCATCAATCCTGACTTGTAACAGGGTTCGCTTTTCCGGATCCATGGTTGTTTCCCAAAGCTGCTCCGGGTTCATCTCGCCCAAACCTTTGTAGCGCTGAATCGACAGGTCCTTCTTCGCCGCCCCTAGCACTTTTTCCAGCAGGGCCTCGCGAGTTGGGATCTCTTCGCTGGTTCCATTCGTGCCGGTAATGAACGGCGGCGCCAGTTTATCTTCCAAAGCCATATAAAGTTCTACGGCTTTTGTGAACTCTACAAAGCTGGCGAAGTTCCAGTCGATCGCAAGGTTCACGCCAGAAGTGGTCGTCGTCTCAATCTCCCAAAGGCCGTGCTCCTCATCCGACGAGAGCTCTGTTTTGAAGCCAGCCTTGGCCAGCACCCCTTCAACCTTCGCCATCAGGTCGCTGCTTTGAAAGATTTTGCGCAGCGTAGTTCCCTCCTTACGGAGCACGCCTTTCTTTCCGGCAAAAGCTTCCAACAGCGTGTCCAGCATGTGAGCGTCACCGCCAAGCCGGCGCGCTGCGCGCTCGCAGAAGTGTTTCAGGTCTACAAGTTTTTCCAACGACCGGGCCAATTCTTTGCCTTCGATGTCCTGATTGGCTCCGACTGACTTGACCGTCATGTCCGCAGTCGCCATCCGCATCAGGTAACGAACCATCAGGCTTTCGTCTTTGATGTACTCTTCCTTCTTGCCGCGCTTCACCTTGAACAAAGGTGGCTGGGCAATGTAGACATAGCCGCGCTCCACAAGCTCTGCCATCTGCCGGTAAAAGAAAGTAAGCAGAAGCGTCCTGATGTGCGAGCCGTCAACATCGGCGTCGGTCATCAGAATGATCTTGTGATAGCGAAGTTTGCTCGCATCAAAATCTTCTTTGCCGATGCCTGTTCCCAACGCAGTGATCAGGGCCTTGATTTCGCTATGACCCAGCATCTTGTCAAAGCGTGCCTTTTCCACGTTAAGAATTTTGCCTTTGAGTGGCAGTATTGCCTGGTTCTTGCGATCGCGTCCCTGCTTTGCTGAACCGCCGGCAGAGTCGCCCTCGACAATATAGATTTCAGAAAGCGCGGGGTCTTTTTCCTGACAGTCAGCAAGCTTTCCCGGCAGCATTGATCCGCCGAGCGCGCCCTTGCGCACAATTTCCCTGGCTTTCCTCGCGGCCTCGCGGGCTCGCGCCGCGTCGACAGATTTACCGACAATCCTTCGCGCCACGGTGGGGTTCTGCTCGAGATATTCAGTGAGCCGATCGTTTAGAAACGACTCGACGGCGCCCTTCACATCTGAATTCAACTTGCCTTTTGTCTGGCCTTCAAACTGAGGCTGCGGTAACTTCACCGAAATCACTGCCACCAAACCTTCGCGCACGTCATCGCCGGTGAGCGAGCTTTTGAAGTTTTTTGTTAAACCCGACGACTGGGCATAGGCATTGATCGTTCTGGTAAACGCCGAACGAAAGCCTGACAGGTGAGTTCCACCATCTACGGTGTTGATGTTATTGGCGAACGAATAAACTTTCTCGTCATAGCCGTCGTTGTATTGAATAGCGACTTCGATTGATAACGCATCTCCTTCCTTCTCGAAATAAAGCGGCTTGTCGTGCAGCGTCGTCTTATTCTTGTTGAGATGTTTGACAAACTCGGCGATGCCGCCCTTGTAGTAAAACTCGTGCGAGCGCTCGGGTTCTTCGCGTTCATCCTTGATGGTGATGCGAATGCCTTTGTTGAGAAACGCTTTTTCTCGCAGCCGTTCTGATAGTTTGTCGAAACTAAAAACCGTGTGATCGAAGATCTGACTGTCCGGCTTGAACGTTATCTTGGTACCGCGTCTCTTCGTCTTTCCGGATTGCCGCAAGGGCGCGACCGAGATGCCACGCGCGTATTCCTGCTCGTAAGTCTTACTATCTCTCCAGATCTCTAAGCGCAACGTCTCTGAAAGGAAATTGACAACGGACACGCCTACGCCGTGCAGACCGCCGGAGACTTTGTAAGCATTCGAGTCAAACTTGCCGCCGGCATGGAGTTTCGTCATCACCACTTCCGCCGCCGACTTCTTTTCTTTCTTCATCTCGTCGACGGGAATGCCACGGCCGTTGTCGATCACGGTTATAGAATCGTCAAGATGAATCGTGACCTCGACCGTGTCGCAGTAACCGGCGAGTGCTTCATCGATAGAGTTATCAACGACCTCATAAACCAGGTGGTGTAGACCCAGTTCCCCGGTCGAGCCGATATACATGGCCGGACGCTTGCGCACGGCTTCGCGTCCTTCCAAAACCGCGATGGAAGACGAATCGTAAGCCTGATTTTTCTTTCCCGTAGTAATTCCTGCTGTTGACAATTGCTTCTCCTTCTTACTCTTCAACAAATCGTCTTTGTCACCTTCATCCATAGCAAACTATGCATCCTAACTGCTGCTCTAAAGGCTAACTTCAGTCCGTAGCCGCTGCCGAGAAAGTGCTTCGGTTCAACTCCGTCTGCACTGCTTCGCCTTCCACAATCTCGTGCACGTTTGCTTTTGAAAGGAACCCTTCGAGATGGCTTCTCTTTGAGGTGGTAATGAATGTCTGCGTGCGACCTTCAAGGTATTCCAAAAGACGTCTTATCCTTTTTTCGTCCAGCTCAGCATCGACATCGTCGACCAGAAAAAGTGGACGATCATTATGCCATGAATTATACACTGAAATCGCCGCTAAGTCTAAGAGCAGCAATGCGCTACGCTGCTGTCCGGAACTGCCAAAAACGCGCAATTCCCGGCCCGATAAACGCACCGCCAAATCGTCTCGATGTGGACCCAGCAAAGCACGCCCCGCCGCCGCCTCTGCCGGCAATCTAAGTTGCAGCCGTTCGTTCAAGAGCGCCTCGTAGTTATTCAAATCTCCCTTGCCGTCGAGCGATGACGAATAACGAATGTGGAGCTCGGCCGGCTCGAATAACGACCGCTCCAGCTCACTATTCAGACGTTCAGTGTAGTCAACTCTTGCTTCATGAATTTCGGTTGCCAGGCTAACCAGTTGCTGATTCCACGGCGCTAACAGATCCTTTAATTCCACCAGGCCGGCATCGCGCTCCAGGTTGTCCTGAAGAATGCGGTTCTTCTGTTTGATGACGCGGTTGTAATCCGAGACTGTGCGCACGTAGGCCGGACGCAACGAAGCAACTCCACGATCGATGAAATGACGGCGCGCTTCCGGCATTCCCCGCACCACTTCAAGCTGATCCGCGGTAAAGGAAAACACCTGCAATTGGCCCAGGTATCGGGTCAGTTGCTCACGCTTGCCGTTAACCGCAATCGACTTGGTGTTTTCTTTCAGGGTTACGCGCAGGTCTCTCTGCAGCTTGTTGCCACTGGAAACACGACCTGCGACAAACGCATTGTCCTGTCCAAACCTGATTGTTTCTTGAAGACGCTGGGTACGAAAGGATTTTGTTCTTGAGAGGAGGTAGATGGCTTCAAGCCAATTTGTCTTGCCCTGGCCGTTGTTGCCGTGGATGATGTTTAGACCGGGACCCCAAAAGATCTTTCCGCCGAGGTTGCGAAAATTTTCTACTTCAACGAAGTCGAGGATCATCGATGCATTTTAGCATGAGCGCGCTGCGATATCCTTTGGCTGAAGCTGAAAAAGCAAAAGCGCCCTTGTTTCGAAAACAAAACAAGGACGCCTTACGCTTTTGAGTTTACTACTGCCTCACAGACGCATCGGCATCACGACGTATTTGTAATCATAGTCGCCGCCTTCGGCGGGACGCAGTTGTGCTTGTGAATTTCCATCCTTAAACTCGAACGCCACCGCGCCTTCTCCAACTACGTTCAAAAAATCCTGGAGATACTGAGCGTTGAAACCGATGTCAGTTTCCTCGCCGCTGTATTCAGCTTGAATCGTTTCGCTTGCTTCACCTTCTTCGGCGTTCTGTGAACTGATCACCAATTGATTGGGCTCGAGATGGAAGCGAATTGCGTGCGAGCGTTCGTCAGACATTAGCGCGACACGTCTGACTGCCGAATTCAACAAGCCGCAGTCGAACTGGACCGACTTGTCGTTACTCTTCGGCATAACCATGTCGTAATTCGGAAACTGACCGTAAAGCATGCGCGAAACCAACAAACGCGGTCCGACCTCGAAGAATATATGATTATTGTCGAGTCCCAAGCTTATTTCGCCTTCAAAGCCAGCGGTGAGTTTCGTCAATTCTGCTAACGTTTTTCGTGGAATCAGCGTGTCAATCGCCTCGTTGCCATTCTTGGAAACGCCTTTTCGCTCCACGTAAGCCAGCCGGTGACCGTCGGTCGTAACCATCTTTGCGCCCGTGTCATCCATGATGAATTTTGCTCCGGAGAGCGTGTAGCGCGACTCTTCCTGGGTTATTGCAAAGATTGTCTTGTCGATAAACGACTTGATTATCTCGGCTGACAACTTGGTCGGCGCCGATTTGAACGAAGGTACTTCCGGAAACGCGTCGCGAGCCACGCCGACCATCTTGAATCTTGTTTTGTCGCAGGTAACGGTAACCCAATCGTTGGCCTCCTTTTTGAAAGTCACTGGCGCGTCAGGCAACAATCGCGCTATCTCAAAAAGTTTTCTCGCTTGCACACAGATTGAGCCGGCCGTCGAAACTTCAGCATCCATATCACAACGAATAGTCACGTCGAGATCTGTTCCTGTAAGCCGAATATTATTCTCGCCCACAGACTCAATGAGAATGTTTGACAGCACAGGGATAGTGTTTTTCTTTTCTACCACACCCTGAACGTAAGCCAGTTCTCGTTGCAGATTCTGTTTGCTAACGACGAATTGCATGTTCGACTCCTTAAGCTTTGCGCCTTCACTCACAGCCATAAATTTCTCCTCGACATTTTCTGTCTCTACCTAACACAAACATTCTATATATTTCCAGTAGTAGCAGTAGCGCCTGTTGATTTGTGGAAACGCCTTCCTGACCTAGACAACGATTGATCGAAACGTGTTGATAAAAATATGGAAGCTTATTCAGGAATCTACAATCGCTGTCAAAAAGTTTTGTGCGACAAACTTATTCTAGTCTTTCACAACCATGTACTCAAACAAGCTGAGGAATGCAAGACTTTATGTAAATTTGCTACAGCTTTCCCTGTTAAAACGAAATGACAGGTTTGTGGAAAACTATTTCTGTAAACTTTCAGCCAGGTCCAGCAATAATCTTTGAAAGCTCGGGTCGCTAGCGGCCATTGCCTGAATCTTTTCAAAAGAATGAATCACGGTCGTGTGGTGCTTCCCCCCAAACGCCCGGCCGATTTCCGGATAGCTTCGGCTCGTCAAGCGCTTGCAAAGGTACATAGCAATCTGACGAGGAAAAGCGAACTGGCGCGAATTGTTTTTAGAAACCAACTGCTCGACCGTTAGCTTGTAAGCCGCGGCGACAGCCTTTTGAATCTGGGGAATGGTTACCAGGCCCGGCTCGTCGTCGCTGGCTATATTTCGTATTGCATCACGGGCTAAATCTTCTGTTATCGCAGTGCCTCGCAGCGAAGAGATGGCCAACAACCGGATCAGCGAGCCCTCCAATTCACGCACGTTGTTCTTGACGCGAGTGGCGATGAAAAGGGCTACCTCATCGGGAATTGCAACTCCCATGTTTTCAGCTTTTCGTTTAAGGATCGCCACCTTCGTCTCCAAATCTGGAGGTTCCAGATCAGCAATCAAGCCCCACTCGAATCGTGAATGCAGTCTTTCCTCCAGCGTTGGTATTTCGCGCGGAGGACAATCTGAGCTGATGACTATTTGTTTCTGCTGTTCATAAAGAGCATTGAACGTATGAAAAAACTCTTCTTGCGTGCGCTCTTTCCCGGCCATGAACTGAATGTCGTCGATCAACAAAACATCAACCGACCGATACTTTTCTCGAAAGCTGGGAGTTTTGTCGTAGCGGATGGCGTTTATCAGCTCATTCATGAATCGCTCAGAGGAGAGATAACAAAGCGTCAGATGCGGGTTGCGCTGCTTGATTGCATGCCCGCAGGCGTGCATCAGATGCGTCTTGCCTAAGCCCACTCCTCCGTACAGGTAAAGCGGGTTATAGGTTTTGCCTGGCGCCTGCGCTACAGCCAACGAGGCGGCATGCGCGAACTGATTGCATGAGCCAACGACAAAACTTTCAAACGTGTATTTCGAATTCAATGACGGGTCGACGTGCGGCGTTTGGGCAGCGGTTTCTTGCACTGCCAACCGCGTTGGCGAGGTGTCGACGGCTCGAGCCACAGCGGGGCCTGCGCCTAACGAATCTCGATCTGACATATGCGCCGTAGCGCCATCATCCGGCAAAACCCAATCAACGGAATAGCCGGCCAAATTCACTTCGCCGAATGATTGATCGATCAGGTTTGCATAGTGGATGGTGACCCAATCGCGCACCGCCGGGTTTGGAGCGCGCAGGCGGATGACGTGACGATTATTGTCGACCCCTTCAAAGCGAATGGGATTGAACCACGTTTCAAAACTCTCACCTTGCAGTTTCGTTTTGATAGAGCAGAGGATGTCGTCCCAGAGATCAGTTTGCCGAAGGTCAAGCATCGGTGCACTTAGGAAAGCGGTGAATTACAAACAATGAAGCTTTATCGATCATCGAACGCCGCCATCAGGGTTGAGTCAAAGACGGCTTTCATCGCTCGCGAAGCGCCGCCGCAACCGCTCATTTATCCACAGGGTTTTCCTCACTTTGTGGAAAACCCTTGTTGGTTAAAGTAAAGCTTTAAGCTCATATTTATCAATGACTTACGAGATAAATCAGCAGCCGGGCGGAGACTAACATAGAGGGTCGCCGAGAGGCAAGAAAGGCGGAATTATAAAACAGTACACACGTGGTTAGACAGCGGATCGGCCCGGCCTTTAACGACAAAGACGAAAACTGTAAGTTCTTCATTACCAAACAAACGTTTTGGGAAATACGAGCCATACATTGCGGTAATCAATGCTGCAAGATCAGTGCTGCTTTCTTGACAGAGTGTCTTTCCGAAAGCTAGTCTTACCCTTTTCTCTAGGCGGGAGAATTTGTGACTATGTCCAAGCGAACGTTTCAGCCGAATAACCGACGCCGCGCAAAAACGCATGGGTTCAGAGCGAGAATGGCGACCAAGGCCGGCAGGCTAGTCTTGAAACGCCGGCGCTCAAAAGGGCGTCGTCGTCTGACTCCTTCACATTACTAAACCGTTCATGACCGAGTACCTGCGGGGGAGTCGCGATTTCCAGAAGGTTTATCGCACCGGAAGACGCTACGACGGCACACTGATGACGGCATTTGTTTTACCAAACAAACTGTCTCAGAACAGGTTTGGAATCACCGCTTCGCGTAAGGCTGTAGGTAATGCGGTGTTGAGGAATCGGGCCCGCCGCTTGCTTAAGGAAACTTTTCGGCTAAAAAAAGCGTCCTTATCGGAGTTGCAAGAGAAATACGATTGGGTAGTGAACGCCAAACGCAAACTGCCTTCGCTTAAGTTGAGCGCGACGGTTGAAGAATTCGAGAAGTTAGTTTCAAGAATCGCGCAGCAGGAAAGCGATAAGTTGTAATACGGAACGCTTACGTGAAGTCGCTATTAATCGCATTACTTAGATCATATAAAAACTTCGTTTCTCCATTTCTTCCGCCCGCTTGCAGGTTCTTCCCAACATGTTCCGAATATGCCGCTGAAGCGATTGGCCGTTATGGCGTGCTGCGTGGGACCGCACTCGCCCTGCGCAGATTGTTGCGCTGTCACCCTTTTAGCGCCGGTGGCTATGATCCGGTCAAATAATTGAGCCCGGGCGAGGTGTGCGGCCGAGCAACAGTTGGCCTGTCAACTTAATGCAACAAAAACGACTAGTAATCGCGCTGCTGATTTCGACGGCAATACTTTTTTTGTGGAGCTATCTTGCTCCAGTAAAGCCGCCGCAAACACCTCCGCCCTCTCAGCCGACTTCACAGCCGGCACCTTCGCCTTCTGCTGCCGCGACGCCGGCGCCGAGCAGTGCGGTTGCCACCAGCGCGCAAGTGAGTAGCGCGCCGCATCGCACGGTTTGGGTCAAGACCCCACTCTACGAAGCAAAACTCGATAGCGACGGAGCAGCAGCCGTTAGTTGGATAATCAAGAAGAACAAGGACAGCGGGCGAGACATCTATTCGGTGGCCGGGGATCAAAAAGCGCGCCTGCCCCTGGAACTCGTCTCACCAAAGGGCTTAGAGCGGCAGCCGCGTGAAGCACCACTGCAATTGATTACCGGCGACTCAGCAATCGATGCGGTTTTGACTTCCGCGAACTATTCGATAGCGAGTGACAATTCTACGAATGCTGACGCCGACATTGTTCTGCAGCCCGGTGAGAAAAAACGCCTTGAGTTCGTCCTCGCCGATGCCGCCACGGGATTGAATGTATCGAAGGTAATGATCTTCGATGGCAACGATTACAGCGTCGACATGCAGATGACCGTCAAGCGTGGCGATCAAGTTGTGCCTCAGGCAAAGTTGAGAGTGGGGCCGAGCATCGGTGACCAGGGAGTCAAAAAATATTCGTTTTATTCCGTAGCACCAGAGGCGATTGTAGCCCAGGCGGACAAGGTGCAACGTCACCAGGCCCGCGCCATTAACGAAAACAAGAATAGTCCCGACCGCGTGTCGATAGGAGGTCCTATAGATTGGGCCGGCGTCGGCGATACTTACTTTGCCATGGTCGCCGTTCCTGCGAAGCGGCTCGAAGGGCTCGAACTACACACTTCGCAATATGACTACACAGAAAATGGCAAACCGGAAAAGCGCTACTTAACGACGGCTTGGGTGCCAGTTCCCACTGATGGCTCTCACACGATTATTTATGCTGGTCCGAAAGATCATTATTTACTGACTCAAGCCAGCACAAACCTCAGTCAGGTTGTGGGACGCAATATCGACCTCGAAGGGCTCATCGACTATGGTTGGTTTAGTTGGTTATCGAGACCTCTTGCCGTCCCAATTCTCAGATCTATTAAGTGGTTAAGACAGTTAACCAGCAGCTATGGCATCGCCATCATTCTCTTTACGATCGTCATTTACTCACTCTTCTTCCCGCTGAAGTGGCGCTCTTCAAAGTCGATGAAAAAGGCGCAAAAATTGGCGCCGCGGATGAAGGAGCTTCAAGAAAAGATCAAGGGGATGAAACAAACTGACCCGCGCTTGAAGGAGTTGCAGGTCGAACAGCTGCGGTTGATGAAGGAAGGCAACCCGCTCGGCGGTTGTTTGCCACTCCTGATTCAGATGCCCTTTTTGTTTGCACTCTATCGGGCTATTACGATCTCTCTGGATTTTCGCCAGGCCACGTTTTTGTGGTTACCCGATCTTTCAGCCGGTGATCCCTTCCACATTCTGGAAGTCATGATGGCTGGTACGATGATCACGTTGCAGCTAATTACGCCCGCGCCTTCAGCTGATCCATTGCAACGGAAAATGATGGCGGTGGGCATGCCGCTCTTTATGCTTTATGTCCTTTGGGGAGCGCCTTCGGGCCTGCTACTGTATTGGCTGGTCGGCAACATCGTAGGATTTGCTCAGCAGTTCCTTATCAATCGTATGACGAAATCGGAGGACGACGAACAACCGCCAGCGGAGCCGCGCGCTAATCTGGCTGCGAAGAAACGGACCGCCACACCGAAGCCGTCCCAAGCCTAAGAGGGCTAAACGTCGCTATTGACTAATGGAAGAAAATTGCAGAAAGGCTGCTGAGTTTCTCGAGTCGCTCTTTAACAGCGCTGGTTTGAACCTGCGCGTCGCGGCCCACGAAAGTCCTAAGGAGTGCCTAATGGATTTCAGTGGTCCAGACGCGGAGTTGCTTCAAGCCGAAGGCGGCGAGTTCCTATTGGCGCTTCAGCACCTGCTAAACCAGGCGTTCGGTCGAACGGCGCCGGAGGGACAGCGAATTGTTTGCGATGTAGAAGGCTTTCGCGCAACGCGCGAAGCTGAACTGCGAGCTATGGCTAACCTCGCCGCCGAAAAAGTGCGTGAGAGTCGCGTCCCCTTCGTCTTTGGCGAGATGAATGCAAGCGAGCGCCGTGTTATCCATCTCACCATCGCTGATTCTGAAGACCTCTACACGGAATCAGTGGGCGAAGGAGCCGCTCGCAAACTGAGAATTGCGCTAAAATCCTCCAAATAGCTCCGAACCAGTCGGCTTCTCTTCGCTGCTTGTTGTAAACGCGATGGATACGATAGTCGCAGTGTCTACTCCGCCCGGTCGCAGTGCGATCGCAGTGGTACGGTTAAGTGGCCCACAATCGCTTGCGATTCTGCGCGTGCTTGTTCAAGAAGAACAGTTTGCACCTGAACCGAACCGTGTAACGTTAAAGAAACTGTTGGCTGAATCTAGCCCTGATTTGATAGACGAGGCCCTGGTCACCTACTTTCAATCGCCGCACTCCTTTACCGGTGAAGACATGGTTGAAATCAGTTGTCACGGTTCGCCCGTAATTCTCCGCCAGTTGATCGATCTAATCCAATGTCAGGAAGCTCGCCTCGCTGAGCCTGGTGAGTTCACTTTACGTGCATGTCGCAATGGAAAGATGAATCTCAGCCAAGCCGAGGCCATTCGGGATTTGATCAACGCGCAAACGCAAGCCGCCGCTGCTCAGGCAAAACGACAATTGCGGGGCGAACTTTCTGAGGCGCTGCAACCAAGTAAGCAGGAGCTTATCCGAGTGATTGTCACACTCGAGTCGGCAGTTGAATTTGTCGAGGATGATTTGCCGGCGGTGCAAGTCAAGGAGATGAGCAAGGTGCTGGGAAGAGTTACTTCGCACCTGGCGAGGCTT
>DASQPM010000131.1:0-6709 GCA_035643935.1 Pyrinomonadaceae bacterium
CTAAGGATAGCAGAAGTCTATACGCCAGACGGAGCGCGGCGGTTGCATGTAAACCATAAGCTCAAGGCGTTCCGGCGCTACTTTTGTTCGCCGACTGCGCAGAGATTTCGCGCGTCCGGTCATGGTCACGGGTGGATGGCACAGCGAATGCAGCTGTTATGCGCGCTTCGCCAGACGGTTGGTTGTGGCAAATGGACTTTGATAAGCATTGCGGTGCAATATCTTTGAACCCGTTGCCTTCAAGATTCGCGGTAACTTTGCGCATTCGCTTTAACATCAGGAGAAATAGTAAACGTGGAAGTAACCAAAGCGCTGGCGGCGCTGCAACCGCTATATGGCAAAGACAACGTTGAAATTGTGACGCTTGACGGCCAGCGTGTGCGCGGAACCGTGCGCAGCATGAAAACTACCCAGGCATTGACTACGCCGAGCGTGAAGATGGAATGCGCCGGCGGCGAGATCGTCAAGATACCGTTTCCCAGCATCGCCGAGATCAAGGACCACAATCCGGGGCAGTAGGTAGTAGCAGAAGGCAGTAGGCACTAAGCAGAAAGCAGATGCCCACTGCCTTCTGCTTTCTGCCTTCTGCCTTTTGCCTTCTGCCTGCTGTTTTTTCTTACCAGCTTCGCGTATAGTACGCCGTTTTAGACTTGAGGAGCGAATTTCAGCGTTGACTTTACCGATTGAAGATTTTGGTGGCCGCCTGGCGAGTGTTTGGTCGGAACTGCGCCCGACCACACGCGGATTGGTAGAACATGCCCTGCAAAACCCGCCACCGGCGCCCGCTCGCAGTGTGCCTTACGACGCGCGTGCCGACCATGAGCTGAGCCGCTTGCTTGCCGCTCTCGATGAGCGAGCGCTCGAAGCCGGCAATTTGGAAACCGAAAAGGGAAATCAGCTTCGTCACATCGCGGAGACCTGCGCTGCGGTGCTGCAGGAAAAGACGCGATCGGCAGAAGTTTTCACTCAACTTGTGATCCGTGCCGACAGACAACGCGACTACAAGCGCATCGATGTTCTGGCCGATGCGCTGGTGCGATTCGCTCCCAGCGAGGTTTGCGAGCTGGCCCGCTCGCCGGAAGTGGTAGTCCGAGCCCTGGCAAGCGAATCGCTGGCCCAGCTTCCCACCTCAGTTTTGATTGGAATATTGAGCGATCCGGTAGATGCCGAAATTGCTCGCGATGCCTTGCGGCGTCAGGCGGATGACTACGGCTCAGAAGAAGCGCGGCAAATTGTCGGTGCGTTGGATCAAATGAGTCCCGAAGATTTGTAATCGCGGCTATTCGTCATCGGCTTATACAACTCACTAGACCAGTTGGCCTGTATAGGTCTCGTTCCCTATCACCCATCTATATTGGAATCCCGGTCTGCTTCCCAGACAATACGTAAACTCTATCGGGGTTCCAGATGTTAGCGGTGTGCAGTCCGGACGCATTCACAGCCAACGTTCCGTAGGGAAAGGTTTCGCCGTAACGCTTAGCGACCGCGCCGGATAACCAGTAGCGCAAGAGCGTTCCCGCGAATCCAGCCACCCCGATCCAAATTATCCTTGGCATGGAGGCGTAGTCTACCAGATCACGATGGTTCAGCCGTGGTGCTACAATTATCGGGTAGTACGTCAGTTTCGCTGCAAATGTCCGATAAACTTGAGGAAGCTCTGAACAAGTGGTCAACTCCTTGGAGTGCGGCGGCCGGGCGCCGCTTTGGTCCGCGGCGACTAGTCGCCGCATCGTTGAATCAACTCAAGCAGGCGTGGTCGTGACAGGTCGCGCCTGGCCAAAGCGCTGCCAGGCCAGCGCACTCCAAAGTGTTGCCGCTTACACTTGATCAGAGGTTCCTTTAGTTTGTCGCGGCGTTACGACAAGCTAAAGCTTATCGGACATCAAACTGACCCATTAGCAATTATCGCGCTGTCGCAAAGTTTTGATTGAGCTGTCTTTCGGCCATGGCCACTGCTGAAGTTTTCCCCCCAGTCTCGTGCTCAAGTCCTCTCGCTACGCTGGATCATTTCCGCGCGCGACGATCTCGTCTGGTTCATTGGGTCTGTTGCCTCCAGCTATGGCTTGCTAATCTTATACGTTGCCGGAGTGCTGCCACTGATTCCGATGGTAGCCCTGTGGGCCATCCTGATTGATGCGCCACACGTCTTTGGAACTTTTTCGCGCACTTATTTTGATCGCGCTGAACGCCGCAACCGTGCGCGCTTGTTATGGGGCTCGCTGCTTTTCTTTGTAGTTGGTCCAATCATGGTCCTCGCCGGGCTGGGCCTGGTGTTTTTCTTTCTCGCCGCGCTCTGGGCTTACTACCACCTGGTGAAACAACACTATGGCTTCATGGTGCTGTATAAGAAAAAGAACAACGACCTCGCGCCGGTCGATAACGCGCTCGACCGCCTGCTTTTGTTGTTTGCTTTCAACTACCCATTCGTTGCTTTCATCGCGCGGGATCCGGAAGCAATGACGCGCGTTCCTGCGTCTCTGCGATTCGGCGTAAACGGGCTGGCAACAATACTGCTCGCCGGAACGATCATTCTTTTTGTCGCCTGGCTATTGCGACAGATACAGCGTTTTGTCAGTGGCGAGTCGCTCGACGTTCCCAAGTACCTACTGTTGGCGGCGGCAATTCCGATGCATTGGATTGTCCTGCTAACGCCAATGCCCAATAAGCCGATCGCAATCGTGGCGATACTCACTATCTACCACAACCTGCAATACCACCGGCTGATTTGGTTTCATAATAAGAAGTACACGAGAAACTCCAGCGCTTTCACTGGGACCGCGGGCGTCTCGCCCGCCGAGATCCGGGAAAGTAGACCGGCGGTGAACGAGGCCTCGTCAACTGACCAGGATCCTCGACAAAAATTCGGCGCCGCCGAACTGATCAGTCGCCGCCTGCTCTACTACGTCGCCTTCGGCATTCTTTTCGGAATCATTTATCAGGGGCCGCGACAGTATCTCGGCTATATCAATCTGAAAAACGGCGGCGGCATCGCTGGCGAACAATCAATCGCCATGCAGCTCGGCATTTCATTTCTCTGGGGCTACGCGTTTATTCATTACTATCTCGACTCAAAAATCTGGCGCGTGCGCCGCGATCCATCCGTCGGCAAAGCGCTGAACATGGGTTAGAGCGTTTGGACTGCGGCGGCTTGACGCCGCTTTTGAATCCGCGATTCTGGCAAGAGTTTGTGCTATTTCTCTGCCTGCCCAGGCCAAAGCGCCGTCAAGCCGGCGCACTCCAAAGCCCATGGCCCAATACGAATTCGTCACCATCTGGAAATTCAAAGCTCCGCAGCAAAGAGTTTGGGATCTGATCTTTCATTCTGAGGACTGGCCCACTTGGTGGCGTGGGGTTGAGCGCGTCGAAGAATTAAGAGCCGGCGATGCGAATCACGTCGGCGCCGTTCATCGCTGCACCTGGAAAAGTAAACTTCCCTATCGCTTGATTTTTGAAATGGAAACAATCCGCGTCGAACCGATTTCTGCGATTGAAGGCCGCGCGATTGGCGAGTTGCAGGGCATCGGGCGCTGGCAGCTTCTTAAGGAAGGCGAGTTCACCATCGCTCGTTACGACTGGAAAGTGGAAACTACAAAACCATGGATGAACCTGCTTGCGCCCATAGCTCGGCCATTCTTCAAATGGAACCACGACGTAGTGATGAACTGGGGCCGTCAAGGACTGGAGAAACAAATTGCTGAGTCTGATCACTCACGAACAAAACTCTGAAACCAGCTTCGTAAACTCCGCCGGATATTCTTCATGCGGCAGGTGACCGCATTCTCGGAACACCAGCAAACGCGAATTCGGAATCTCCTGCTGCAGCCGTTCACCATCTGCCAACGGCACCTCGCGATCGTTATCACCCCAAACTATCAGCGTCGGTTGGGCCAGGAGGTGCGCGTCGCGCGATATTCGCTCCGCATCCCAACGGCGCACCGTGCGAATGATTGCGCGATGCGTGCCACGCGTGGCTAACGGCAAATGCCGCGCCTGCACCCTTCTTTCATCAAGCTCCCATGCGTGCCGGTCGTAAACTCGTTTCATGCGCATGCGCAACAAACGGCGCGACCCAACAACCAAGGGCGAAAGTATGTCGCCAATGATTGGCGAACCAAAAAGTCGCATCAACATGTATCGCGTTGGTTTGTTATTTGTGACTGCTCCCACCAGAACCAGTTTTTCCACCAGCTCCGGATGATCAAGCGCAATCGTTGCTGCTACCGCACCGCCATACGAGCTGCCAAGCAAACAGATGCGGCTGATGCCCAGTTGTCTTAGCAGGCCTATCACCATCTTTGCCTGCGAAGCGATGGTGTAATCCAATTGCCGTGGCTTGCCGGAATATCCATATCCCAAAAGATCAGGTGCAATCACTCGGAAGCCCGCTTCCGCCAGTTGCAGCAGCACCTTGCTCCAAACAAGATTCGACGAAGCAAACCCATGAATCAGCAGTAACGGCGGTGCGCTGCTGTCACCAGCTTCCTGATAGTGCACCGCGACGCCGTCAACTTCCGCAAAGCGGGAATAGTCAGCATTAAATACAACATCGCGGTTGCTGGCCCATTCAACGTCGCGCGGGCGCAGCCAGAGTTTGGCGCCGACCGAAGCCGCCGCCAACGCAGATAGCCCGCCTAACCAGTAGCGTTTTTTCATGATTCGTCGTGGGCCAACACTACCCGCGGACGCAATGCATTCTTGTCTGCTTCAAACAATGCGACAGCTACGAGGCGGCCATGATCGTCACGCAGCCTGACGTGTTCACCGTTGGTCCACATTGATTCTTGCCTTTCAACATTCACTCCGTTACGAACTTTGCGCACATCATCTGCGGACAGATCAATGGCAGGCAAGTGCGCGAGCGCTGTATCCGGCGGCAGCAGCACGCGTCCCAGCGATTCCTCGGCAATACTTTCTTGCAACTGCTCCAGCGTTATAGCGTGATCGATTTGAAACGCGCCCACGCGCGTGCGCCGCAGTTCCGCCACGTGCGCGCCTATTCCCAACCGTTTGCCAAACTCTTCCGCAAGAGTTCGCACGTATGCGCCCGCCGAGCATGCAACCAGCACATCAAGGTCATACGTGCCGTCCAGGTTGTCTTTCAGCACACCGCCCTTCGCTCTATTCGTTTCAAACTTTTGGATCGTCACGCGCACGGGTCGTCTTTCAACTTCCTCACCCCGCCGCGCCAGCTCATAAAGTTTTCGCCCTTGTTGCTTCTTCGCCGAATACATTGGCGGCACTTGATCGATGTCGCCACGCAAACTGGCGAGCGCCGCTTCGATTTCAGACTCGCTGAATTTCACATTAGAACCGGCCTCGTCCGCGTTGAGCGCTTCCGAACTGACTAAAGGCTTCCCCGTGATGTCTCCAGTATCAGTCGCAAACCCAAGCCGGATCACCGCCTCGTACTCTTTCTGGAGTCCACTAAGAAACTGGGCCAGCCGCGTTGCGCGACCGATCAGCAACACAAGCACCCCAGTCGCGAATGGGTCGAGCGTGCCGGTATGGCCCACGCGCCGCTCCTGGAGTAGGTGCCGCACCCGCCCGACTACATCATGCGAAGTCAGACCGGGAGGTTTATCGATTATTAACGCGCCGTTCATTGAAGCTCATTGTAGATTGCCGCTTACTAAATTGGCGATGCAGCGGCCAAAGAGCGGTGGTAAACCGCCCTGCCCAACCTCGAGCTTCTCAAACTGTACCAATTCAATGGCGCTTGAAAGGCGTTCAAGGTCGGCTTTACAGCGAACCTTTATGAAAATCTCTGGGTTGGGAAGGGTGGTTTACCCCCGCTCTTTGCTTTGTGATTAAATGCCTTTGTGCGAACACGGAAGTCTAAGAAAACTCAGTCGGGCGAAGAGACTGTCAACACTCCCGAACAGATTCGCGCGCGCACCTTTCAGCGCGCAGCCAAACTGCTCGCCGCCAAGCCGCGCTCAATCGCAGAGTTGCGCGAGCGCCTTTTGGAGCGCCGCGGTGTTACGGACAAACTGGTTGAGGAGGTCATCGCCAGACTAAAAGAATACGGCTACCTCGATGACGAGCGTTTCGCATTGAGTTATGCATCGCTGAAAGTGAAGCAACGTCCAATTGGCCGGCGGCGTTTGCAGCAGGATCTCAAGATGAAGAAGGTCACTAATGCGGCGGCGGATGAGGCGCTTGATTTGGTTTATGCAGAGACTTCAGAAGAAGAACTGATCGAACGCGCCATTGAGAAGCGCATTCGTTTACGCGGCCACCCAAAAACGCGTCTCGAAGCCAAGAGTCTTTTTGATCACTTACTGCGCCAGGGTTTCGCATTTGAGTTGGTCAGCGATAGAGTCCGTCGTCTATCTCGAACCGAACTCGATGAATGAACCAAAATGGGAAGTCATTGCCCCAGCGGAATATTCCGGGCCGTGATCAGTTTGAACCGTGGGTAGATCTTCAACGTGTGGTCCCATGAAGTCAGTACCACCACGCGGTAGCGGGTGGGTTCCGCTCGCATTGAGTCCTGGCAGCGTTTTTCCCAGTACTTCGCTTTCGTGTATCTTGTATGTTCCGTTTCAAACCCACCCGCTACCGCGTGGTGGTACGACTTCATGGGACCGCAGACTGAATAATCTCGAATGGGATCCAAAGAAATCACTGCAGCTGACAATTGACCATGCAGGGAAACGAAATTCGCGAAAAGTTTTTGCAGTACTTCGAAAACCACGGCCACACGCGT
>DASQPM010000132.1:0-34521 GCA_035643935.1 Pyrinomonadaceae bacterium
ATCTTCGCAACCGGCAACACGTAAAGTAGCGCGATATTTACCAACAGATAGATGGCAATGATTGAAAGTATGCCAACAAACAACGAGCGCGGGATATTTTTTCCGGGTTGCTCTACTTCTTCCGAGAAATAAACCACGCCCGTCCAACCATCGTACGTGAAGATCACCGCCTGAAGAGAAATCACGAATGCGGCTATCAGTGCGAAGCCAACCGGAACCGGCAGGGTTGAAGTTGACACGGCTGCACCTTTACCAAAGACGAAGCACGCCACGATCAAAGCGACGAAGGCGAGCGCTTTGATCGTGCTGGTGATGTTTTGTGAGTTGCTGCCCCAGGCAATGCCACGCCACTGTAGCGCCGCAAACAGTACGGTAATCGTGACGCCGAGCGGAATCTCGGCGCCACGCAAAATGGGAAACAGCGCGCCGGAAAATTCACCAATTACAATTGCCACCGCAGCGGTGCTGCCGCAAGTTGAAATCCAATCGCTCCAGCCGACAATAAAACCGGCGTATTCACCCAAAGCATGACGCGCGAAAACATATTGGCCGCCCGAGCGCGGAATCATTGTTCCCAGTTCGGCAATCTGCACGGCGCCCAACAGCGCGTACATCCCACCGATCACCCAAACTGACAGATACAGCCACACGTTTGGCAAATGCGCGGCGATCTGTCCCGGCGTGCGAAAGATTCCCGAACCAATGGTGTTGCCAATGATTACGGCGAGACCAAAACCGACACCAAGCACGCGCAGTAAGCGGCCGCGAACCGCATCGGTAGAAATGGATTTTGTCATTCTGGTAAGCGACGGCCCAGCACGATGTATCTCGTGTTTCACTTTATCATTGGCCAGCACTTTTGAGTTATAGTACGCCGCCAAGGTAGTGTCCTTGTTTGAATTAATCTCTGTGCGTTCTCTGTGTTCTCTGTGTCTCTGTAGTGAGCACTAGCTGATAATGATCCACCACCGAGACACTGAAATTAGGACACTACCCCAAATCGACTTACCCCCGACAACTTCTGAGGAGTTCCGCTGATGAAAAAACTAGTTAGTGTGTTGTTGACTACCTGCCTGGCGGCTGTCCTGTTTGTTGGCGCTACCCTGGCCGACAGCCGGATGATTGTGCCGGGCGAAAATCTGGTTGCAGAAGGAATACCCTCAATTCCGTCAAGCCTCGCTGATGAAGTCGGTCGTTATACAGAGTTTCGCAGTGCGGCCCTCTCCAGCTGGCATCCCTCGCGACGCGAGATGCTGATCACTACCCGGTTCGGCGACACCAACCAAATTCACCTCGTCAAAATGCCTGGTGGAGCGCGAACTCAGCTCACCTTTTCACCGGAACGTTCCGGCGCAGCATCTTACCGTCCAAAAACCGGCGACTCCTTTGTTTTCAACCGGGACGTCGGCGGCAACGAGTTCTATCAATACTACCGTTACGATCTTGCTGATGGTGACATTACTTTGCTGAGCGATGGCAAGTCGCGGAACACTGGTTGGAACTGGTCCAATGCAGGCGATCGAGCCGTCTACAATTCAACGCGTCGCAACGGCAGCGACACTGATCTCTACATTATCAGCCCCTCGGATCCCAAAACCGATCGCATGTTGCTGCAGTTGAGTGGCGGTGGTTGGAGCGTCGCAGATTGGTCGCCCGACGATCGCAAGCTGCTGCTGAACGAGGACGTTTCCGCCAACGAAAGTTATATCTGGCTCGTAGACGTGGCCAGCGGCGACAAGAATTTGCTGACGCCCAAAGGTGCTGTGGACAAGGTTAATTATGGTCCGGCGCGATTCAGCAAAGATGGACGCGGAGTTTATTTGACTACGGACAAGGACTCAGAATTCATGCGTTTGGCGTATATGGATTTGACGGCTAAGCAACTTACTTTTCTGGCGAGTCAAATCAAATGGGACGTTGATTCTTTTGCGCTTTCGCCCGATGGCAAGACGATTGCTTTTGTGACAAACGAGGACGGCGTCAGCCGGCTGCACCTGCTTGAGACCAAATCACGCAAGGAGAAAACCGCGCCGACGTTGCCGGTTGGTACCATTTCGGCACTTCGGTGGCATGAAAACGGCAGAGATCTGGGTTTCAACTTTTCATCGGCGCGTACTCCCGCTGATGTCTACTCTGTCGACGTGCGCAGTGGAAGAGTGGATCGTTGGACCGAAAGCGAAACGGGCGGCCTCAATACAAATCAATTTGCGCAGGCTGAACTGGTGAAATGGACCAGCTTCGATGGGCGAAGCATCAGCGGGTTTTTGTACCGGCCACCGGCAAAGTTTAGCGGACCGCGTCCGGTAGTCATAAATATTCATGGCGGACCGGAAGGCCAGTCGCGACCGGGCTTTCTTGGCCGCAGCAATTATTATTTGAATGAGCTCGGCGTGGCGATGATTTTCCCCAATGTGCGTGGCTCAACGGGCTTCGGCAAGACTTTTCTGAAACTTGATAACGGGTTCCTACGAGAAGATTCCTACAAGGACATTGGCGCACTGCTCGACTGGATCAAGACGCAACCGACACTGGACGCCAACCGCATTATGGTGACTGGCGGATCCTATGGCGGTCATATGACGTTTGCCGTCGCCCAACGTTATAACACCAAGATTCGCGCGTCGTTGCCGGTAGTTGGTATTTCGAATCTTGTTTCTTTTCTTGAACGCACAGAGTCGTACCGGCGCGATCTGCGTCGAGTTGAGTACGGCGATGAAAGGGATCCGAAGATGCGCGAGTTTATGCTGCGCATTGCTCCGTTAAATAATGCTGCCAACATAACCAAACCAATGTTCATTGTTGCCGGTGGCAATGATCCGCGCGTGCCAGTAAACGAAGCGCAGCAAATGTGAGAACGTTGCGGGAAAATAAGACGCCGGTCTGGTATCTAATGGCAAAAGATGAAGGACACGGCTTCGCAAGAAAGAAGAACCAGGATTTCCAGTTTTACGCCACCGTGATGTTTATGCGCGCATACCTGCTTAACTGAAGGTCTCAGCAACGCTGACGAGGTGTAAGCAGTGATGCTATGCACATTCCCATTCAGATAGCGTAACCGACGAAGCCATTAACTCGCGCGTTTCTCGCGTCAGCGCTGCAATTCCACGCCTGCATGTAAGTCGGCGGCAAGCAGCCGATGAAACAAATGTTCGCCGGCTTCACGTCTCACTGATAATCGGCCCGCCTGATATGCGCGCGAAGTGAGTCCGCGCTGCACCGACTTGCAGATGGCAGTATCTTCATCCTGAATGCGCTGACCGACAGCAATGCTGGCGCGATTACGTTCGCGCGCAGTCTCGGACACATCCGCAAAGTAAAAATCGAAAATCACTTCGGTCTTATCCACACCACGTGGAATCACCAGATTCGTATCCATTGCCCCTTCGTACCAATTGATCATGAAATTCGGATAGAGCCAGTAATAAAGCGCCCGTTCACCTTTGCGTACCGCGCCCGTCTCTTCCTCGGCTCCCTCGGTGACGATCGGGCTCCATTGCAAGCAAAACCGTTCACCGTTTTCAATTTTGTAATTGCTATAGTCGAGCACGCTGTCGAGGCCTTTGTGCAAATGCGGCACGTGATAACCGCCGTCAAGATAGTTATCGACAAAAACTTTCCAGTTGCAATCAAACGAGTAATAGTGGCGCTCGAACCAGTGAAGAGTTTCCAGTTTCAGTGGCTGAATCTCTGCAATCAAATCGTCGCCGAGGAAAGCGTTTAACGCAACATCTGGCGTAAGATTGTTTAGAGGTGGGCCTTGCTCGCCGCCTTCGCCTGCCTGAACAAAAACCCACTTCTCCCAAACAGCAGTGTCGACCGGCATCAGACCATTAGTTCCCCGATCAAAATCGCAAACGCCCGTGAAATCCGGCGTGCCTTTTAGCTCACCCGCAAGCGAATAGGTCCAGCCGTGATAAGGACAACGAAGCTGTGCCGCTGTTCCCTCAGTCTCCGTCATTACAGCCGCCGCATGATGCCGGCAAACATTGAAGAAGCCGCGCAAAATGTTGTCGTTGCCTTTGACAACTACGATTGGCTCGCCGGCAACGTCAGCAGTGACGTACTGGCCCGGTTCGTTTACCTGATCGGCGCGCGCAATCACTTGCCATGAATGCGTGAATACGTTTTGCAACTCGAGTTGATAAACTCGTTCATCCGTGTACCAGGGCGCAGGGATAGTCCACGCGCGGTCGAGCGGCGCGTTCGGGTTGTAACTATCGATTATTTCTTTGAGGCTCGGATTCATCACGCAGAATGAGTCAAACTCTAAAGCATGCCCAAGCTTGAGATCTTAGGTGCAGAGTTTTTTTGTTCACACCACTGGCGTCGCTGTTTTCCTTTTCGGATTGAAGAAAGGTGTCTTCACGACTGTAGCGCCGACGCGATGACGCACGGCCTCGACCGTTATCTCGAATTGAAGTTTCGTGCCGGGGCGTGCGTGCTGCCGATTGATCGTGACCAGTGCAATCATCTTCTTCAATGTGGGCGACCAGGTGCTGGAAGTTGCCTTGCCGACCTGCATGCCGTCCTTGAACACAGGCACAGCCACTCTGGAAGCGATAGCCGAAACTGCGGGCGGCAGGCCGACATTCTCGTAGAGGTTTTCAACCGCGGGCCAATCGATTTCCAGTCCAACGATCTCGCGAGCGTGGCCGAGTTTTTGTTCTGTCAGTAATGCTGGCTGTCCGATAAAACGGTTCTTATCGAGATGGACCAGACGGCCAAGACCCATTTCAAACGGCGAATACTTTTGTTCTTCAATCAACGCCTTCTTGCTGCTGTTGAAGTCGACATCGATTAGCAGCAGGCCAGCTTCGATGCGTGCCACGTCCAGCGCCAGCATTCCGGTCGGATGAATATCGAAAGCCCTGCCGGCAGTCATCAGTTCATCCCAAACTCTCAAGGCCTTGTCGCTCGACACCCAGATTTCATAACCGAGATCGCCGGTGTAGCCAGTGCGCGAAATCTCGACGGGAATACCAGCAAGCGTAGCTTTTGTCACTCGAAAGTACTTCAGGCTAGCGATGTCCGCGTCGCTGACCAGACTCTTAAGCAAGCGCCCCGAAGTCGGGCCCTGCAACGCGAGCGCGGATACAGTTTCCGAGATGTCTTCAATCTCGACTTTCATGCCGCTGGCATTTTGTCTGAACCAACGGAGGCTGGGATCGGCCGCAGTCCAGCGATAAGTGTTTTCTTCAAGACGCGACACGGTGCCATCGTCGATCACTTTGCCTTGCTCGTCACACCACGGCGTATAAATGACCTGGCCAACCGCAACCTTGCGCATGTCGCGCGTGATCACTCGATCAACAAGTTTCGTCGCGTCGGGACCGGTGAGCCGGTATTTGAAGAGCGGCGAAATATCGATCAGCGCCGAGGCATTGCGAATCGCGTTGTACTCGTGCTCGTGATGCGGTTCGTACGAGCTGACTGCGTAGTAGCCCGACCACTCGCGATAGTTCAAGCTCTCGCAAAGCGAAAATGTTCGTTCGTGAAAGGCGGTTCCGACCGGCATGCTGCAGGAGTCTAAATCATGTGGGCAAAAAGTTCATTCAAATTCACTGTCAGGATCAGGCACGCGTATTTCCTGAGCTACCAGTTCGCTCCAGGTTTGGATCACATCCTCATTAGCATCGAGAACGCGCAGTGCATTGAAAACTGGGCCAGACTCGGTCTTTAGTTCTGGAAAAGTTAGAAATAACACTGCCAGGTCACGCATGTCCGAGAACCCCTTCGGCTGCCCCCGGCGAGAGTGATAGGAAAAAACTTTCTGAGCGAGCAGCTCTGGTGGAGAGGCAATGGAAATCTCCTGAATAAGATTGGCTTTTGGGAGCTCTGCGACGCTTCGCACGTCTACCAAATGGCGATTCCCGCTCTTCTGAATCTGAAACAGCCGGTAACCTTTTGCTTTGGCGACCTCGCGTATTCGCACAGCAATCGTAAATCGTGCGCTGAGGTGTTCTCGCAACTCTTCGGCTAGCGCGGCTGCGCGCGTCGACATGAGATCGATGTCCTGAGTCATGCGCGGCTCATCGACGTAGGCATTGACGGCGGTGGCGCCAAAGACAACTACGTCATTGCGCCCGCGCAAAAATTCCAGCACCGCGTCATGAATCGTCGCCAGCGGCAGTGGTTCGCGCATGGCAAACTCCTTGAATGTCAGCGCTCCGGCGTTCAGCATACTCGAATAATACGCTGGGAAAGTTGTCAGCGCCAAGATTCTTCGTCATCGCTGTTAAAGCAAGCAGTGTTTTGTCCCGTCGTTGTCAGGGCGAGCGATTGTAAGTATCCTTGCCGTGCTTCAGCAACCTGCATTTACCGAAAAACTCATGAGTACCAAATATGACGTCATCGTCATTGGTGGTGGACACAATGGACTGGTGAACGCTGCTTACCTTGCGCGCGCCGGCAAGAAAGTTTTAGTGCTCGAACGTCGTCACGTGTTGGGCGGTGCGGCAGTAACGGAAGAAGTGTTTCCGGGATTCAAGTTCTCAGTTTGTTCGTATGTTGTGTCGTTGCTGCGCCCGGAAATTATTCGGGAGCTGGATTTGCCGCGGCATGGATTGGAAATACTTCCGCTGGATGGCACCTTCACGCCGATGCCCAACGGCGACTATCTCTGGCGCGTCAACGATCACGCCAAAACCCGTCGCGAAATTGCGCGCCACTCAAGGATCGACGCCGAAGCTTATGACGAATACGGCAAAGCCATGATCGATATGGCCCACTTTGTGAAGCCAATCATGAACATGACGCCGCCCGACCCGACCTCGTTGAATCCGAAAGGCTTAAAGGATCTGCTTTTCCTCGGCAAAAGATTTCAAAAACTATCGGCGGACGACAAATACAACCAGGTGCAGTTGATGACGATGAGCGCTGTCGACTTTCTCGACCAATGGTTTGAGACTGACGTGCTGAAAGCGACGATGTCTGCCTCGGGAATCATCGGGACGTTTCTCGGCGTGCGTTCCCCAGGCACTGCCTACGTGCTGCTGCATCATTACATGGGGGAGATTGATGGAGCGTTTCGCTCGTGGGGACTTTCGCGTGGCGGTACCGGCGCGATCTCCAATGCGATAGCCGATGCGGCGCGTGAGTTTGGCGCAGAAATCCGCACCGAAGCGCCGATTGCAAAAATTCTACTAAAAAACGGACAAGCGAAAGGTGTTGTGCTCGCAAATGGAGACGAAATCCATGCGGATGTCGTTTCCTCGAGCGTCGACCCGCGCCTGACGTTTATGAAGATGGTGGGCGAAGAACATTTGCCGGATGATTTCACCGAAGATCTTAAGCGGTACAAGTACCGAGGGTCCTCGGGAAAAGTCAACCTGGCGCTTGATGGTCTGCCAGACTTCAAATGTTTGCCTGGTGTTGGGGCACATCTGCGCGGCGCGGTTTCGATTTCGCCAAGTGTTGAATACATGGAGCGCGCTTACGACGAAGCGAAGTATGGCCGCTTCTCGCGGCGGCCATATATCGACATGGTCATTCCGAGTTTGACCGATCCATCCGTGGCGCCGCCGGGAAAGCACGTGATGTCTTGCTTTGTGCAATATGCGCCTTACAACTTAAAAGAAGGAAACTGGGACGACAAGCGCGAAGAATTTGGCGATACGGTAATCGATACGATTGCCGAGCACGCGCCCAACATTAAAGATCTGATCCTGCATCGCCAGGTGCTGACGCCACTCGATCTCGAGCGCGATTTTGGTTTGTCGGAAGGAAACATCTTTCAAGGCGAATTGACGCTCGAGCAACTGTTCTTTCTGCGGCCGGCGCCCGGATGGGCACAGTATCGAACGCCGATCCGCAGTCTCTACATGTGTGGATCGGCAACGCATCCGGGTGGTGGCATCATGGGCGCTCCCGGCCGCAACGCAGCGATGCAGATGCTCAAGGATATTTAGCCGCGGATTTCCGCGGATAAACGCGAATCTGAAAAAATCAAACGTACCAATATGAGCACTGTCTCTTCAGTTCCTTGGATTTGTCAGATCTGCGTTTATCCGCATAAATCCGCGGCTGATTGATCTCACAAATGGCAACTTACGACATCATCATCATCGGCGCCGGTCACAACGGTTTAGTGGCGGCCTATTATCTAGCCAAAGCAGGACTGAGAACGCTGGTGCTGGAGCGGCGCGAGATAATCGGCGGCGGATCGGTCACAGAAGAATTTCATCCCGGCTTTCGTTGTTCGACGCTTGCCGGCAGTCCCGGGCCACTGCTGCCTCAAATCAGCAAAGACTTCCAACTCGAACGCCGTGGTGTCGAGTTCATTACACCCGACGTTCGTGTGTGGGCGCCCAACACGAACGGTAATTCAATTTGCATTTATGAAGACACAAAGCGAACGGCAGATGAGCTAAGAAAAACAAGCAGCAGCGACGCCGAGCGCTATCCGGAATTCATTTCCACTTTTGCGCGCATCGGCGGCGCGTTAGCGCCTGTGCTCACGATGACGCCACCCGACATTGAAGATCTTTCGCCGAGCGAAGTCTGGCAGCTCGGCAAACTTGGGTGGGCCATCCGCGGGCTCGGTAAGAGAGATGAATATCGCCTGTTGCGTTATGGACCGATGGCGGTGGCCGATCTCGCAGCGGAGTGGTTTGAAACGGAAAGTTTGCGCGCACTCGTCGCTGCCCATGGAATTTCAGGCGCCTTTGCTGGTCCATGGTCGGCAGGCACAAGCGTTACTGTCTTGCTGCAAGCGGCAAATGGCGGTAATCCATTCGCGCCGTCCATATTGGTGAAAGGCGGCATGGGCGCACTCACCAATGCGTTGGCGCAAGCTGCAACGGAAGCGGGTGCAGAAATTCGCACGGGCGTCGAGGTTGTGAATGTTCAAATCAAAGATGGTCGAGCCGCGGGTGTTGTACTAACAGGCGGGGAGGAGCTTCCCGCATGGACCACAGTTTCCGCTCACGATCCCGGTATTACGGTCCTGGAGTTGCTTGACCCAGGCGAACTTGAACCGAGTTATCGCAACCACATGCAAAACTATCGCGCGCATGGCACGGTGGCAAAAGTTCAGCTTGCGCTTTCGGCATTACCGGAGTTCGTGGGACTAACTGAGAACACGAAAGATAAACTGTCGGGCCGCATTCACATTGGTCCCGAAATTGACTACCTCGAACGCGCCTTTGACGCAGCCAAATATGGTGACATCTCGCCGCAACCGTACCTGGATATTCGCATTCCCTCGTTGCGCGATCCAACGCTCGCGCCTGATGGCGCACATGTGATGTCGATTCATGCGCAATTCGCGCCTTATCAGCTAAAGGATGGGGATTGGAATGTCCGGCGCGAAGAGCTTGGCGACATCGTCGTAAACACATTATCGGACTACGCGCCGAACGTGCGCAATCTGATTGTGGGCCGGCAGGTAATCACACCGCTTGATCTTGAAAATACTTATGGCTTAAGAGGCGGCCATATTCATCACGGTGAACAATCACTCGATCAGTTTTTCGCATTTCGGCCGTTGATCGGCTGGGCCCAGTATCGCACGCCCATCAAAGGCCTTTATCTATGCAGCGCGGGCACGCATCCGGGTGGCGGCATTACAGGCGGGCCAGGGGCGAATGCGGCACGCGAAATAGTCAAAGATTTCAGGAAATAACCGGTAAGTGCAGGACTCGCAGGATCGCTTCTTCCTTCTCAAGAAGCAGTGTTATTGTAAGAACTGCGGAGAAACCTAATGGCAATATCAACCGAAGATGAAAAGTTAAAAGAACTGGTAAAAGCGGCCGTGATCGACGTGCTTGAAGAGCGGCGGGATTTCGTTAAGGACATCTTAGTAGAGGCAATTGAGGATCTGGCACTCGATAAGGCGATCACTCAAGGGCTCACTAGCGATCCCATTTCACGCGACGAGGTCTTCGAGCTTCTGGAAAAAGCACCGTGACTGCCTCATTCCGAAGCAGCTTTGCCAGGGATTTGAGCCGTATCACGGACAAGAGTTTATTAAAGCGTGTAAAAGAATCTATTGAAGCTGTCGAGCGCGCCAAATCAATAAGCGACCTGCCAAATCACAAGAAACTCAAAGTAGCAAGAATTATTATCGCCTTCGAATCGGCGACTACCGCATCGGTTTGGCAATCGAAGGGGACAATGTCGTGTTTGTTCGGTTCTTGAACCGCAAAGAAATTTACAGATACTTTCCGTAAGCTTGCCTTAGGATATAGGATGCCTAACGTCTCAAAGCGCAGCTTTGCCAGTGACAACAACGCCGGCGTTCACCCGCGCGTGATGCAGGCGATCGCTGCCGCCAACGACGGCCACGTGATTGCCTATGGCGACGACCCTTACACTGCGCGAGCGCTGGAGAAGTTTCATGAGCACCTGGGGAGAGATGTAGAGGTCTTTTTTGTTTTCGGCGGCACGGGCGCGAATGTGCTGGGACTTAAGGCAATAACGCAGTCGCATCAGGCCATCATTTGTGCCGAAACGGCACACATCAACGTCGATGAATGTGGTGCGCCGGAAAAATTCACCGGCTGCAAGTTGCTTCCCGTTGCAACGCCCGATGGAAAAATCAGGATCGAACAAATCAAGCCGCTGCTTCACGGCATCGGCTTTGAGCATCACGTTCAGCCCCGGGTGGTTTCAATTTCACAGGCGACCGAAATGGGCACCGTCTACACGCAGCGCGAAATGAAAGCGCTGGCCAGCTTTGCGCACGATCACGACATGCTGCTGCACGTTGACGGTGCGCGCATCGCAAACGCTGCCACCAGTCTCAACGTCAAACTAAAAGCAATCACGAGAGATGCCGGCGTGGACGTGCTTTCGTTTGGTGGCGCGAAAAACGGAATGATGTATGGCGAGGCGGTTGTTTTTTTCGATAAGACGCTGGCGAAAGATTTTAAGTATACGCGCAAGCAGGGCACGCACCTGCCTTCAAAGATGCGCTACATTTCTGCGCAGTTTGAGGCCTTGCTGACTGGTGATTTGTGGCATGCGAATGCGCAGCACGCCAATCGTATGGCCCAACTGCTGGCTCAGGAGCTTGGCAGAATCCCACAGTTCAAGATCACGCAGAAGGTAGAAGCCAACGGCGTCTTTGCGGTTGTGCCAAAGAAATATATCGCGAAACTTCAGAAGAAATATTTCTTCTACGTTTGGAACGAAGAGACGTCTGAAGTCAGATTGATGACTTCGTTTGACACAACTGAAGAGGACATTAAGGATTTTATTTCATTGGTACGAAAGACGCTGGCGTAAGAGCGGGGGGTAAACCACCCTTCCTGACCTGCGAGGTCCTTCAGGTTTTCGGCAAGTCCGTTGGTGGAGAGCCTTTCAACCTTGAGTCGAGCATCCAAACAAACCCAGCTCATGGTTGGGAAGGGTGGGTTTACCCCCGCCGAAGTTTCGATTTGCTCAACTCAACAGAAACTTTAATAACCCTTGTGCCGAGGCAATCGCCGGAATTCGATGGTCATCCACGTCGTGGCCAGTGAGTATCGAGCGCCGCGCTTCAACTCTTTGCTGCTCGAGCAGTTTCAAGCGTTCTTCCTTGATGTCTTCCTTTTCACGGTTGCGTGATTCTTCCAATCCGCCGCCGCGTATGAATTCGACGATGCGGCTGAGCTCATCGCGATCGAACCACGTACCATGACCCTTGCAAACATCCACGATCACGCCCGAGCAGCGCGCAAAATTAATTCGATTCATTAACTGTGAACACTGCGGGCAGGGTACGTAGTTGACCTTACTCGTTTCGCGCACGGCGTGGGACGGCGCCGGCGATGCGGTTCCCAAGACCGCAGATTGTTGCTCGCGGTCGGCACAGATCTTTTCAAACGCCGCGACGTTGAGCCAAAGCCCGAGGCACTGCTCGCATTCACTAACAGTGGTTGAGCCGATAACAACTGATTTCATCTGGACCTTGCATCGCGGACATTTAGTTTCTTCAGCCGCGCTCGTGGTTGGAACCACGGCCGCAGCGCCACAACGCGGACAGTGTTTGCTGCCAACGAAGATCATGCCAAAGCACGAAGGACAGGCAACGGTCGCCAGTCGTGAACCGCAAAAACGGCACAGCGGTTCATCTGTTGCCGTCGCGGCGCCGCAGTTTGGACAGTTGAGTGTTTCGGCTTGCATCAGCTGCATTCTAACAGCAGCGATCAAGCTAGACTATAGAGATTGCTTGTGACATTCTCAGCGGCAAAACTGGAGGTAAGAAATCATGCGTAGAATAATCTCCCTGGGATTTGTTCTCCTGGTTGCAGTTTCACAGACGATAATCGCTTCGACCGGCGTTTCAAGGGCCTTTCTTTCCGAGTTCGGCGCAAACTCTCGCGACGCCTTTTCGCAAAGCGATTCCGGAGTCCGCCATGGAAGGCGGCGGCGCGTGCGCGGTGACTTTGGCAGGCGCTGGCATCGCGGAATCAAGCATGAGTACAAAGAGTCCGGCTTGAGCGTCGGCCATGGTGGCCGGCGTTTTGGCAAGCACATGAAACATGGCCGGCCGCTTCATGCGGGTGGAACATTCGGCCGCGGCATGGGTGGTTTCGGTAAACACTTTGGTAAAGGAACTGCCAGAGTTGGCAAACGAATCGTGAAACACTAAAAAGTAGGACAGGCTTTCCAGCGCTGTCCCTTAACTTCGCGTTTTCCCAATTAAGAATGGACAGACAGGGATGTCTGTCCTACAACAACAGACAGACAGGAATGTCTGTCCTACTATGAGCCAAACGCTGGACGAAGCCGTTGAGGGATTCGAGCCATCACCCGAACTTGTTTCCGTGATGGCTGGATCGAGATTGCCGGCCATCCTCGGCCTGGACATCGGAACATCTGGCGTGCGCGCCGCGCTGTTCGACGAAAAAGGCAGGGAGATTAGCGACGCCAGTGTTCGCGTCAAGTCCAGAACTCTAACGCTCGGCGCCGGCGCTTTTGTCGATCCCGACATATTGCTGGAGCAAGTTGCGCAAACGCTCGATGCCCTATTTGCAAAACTCTACGATCCAATTCACCGGATCGAACTAATCTCAGTATCCTGCTTTTGGCACAGCCTGCTCGGCATTGACGATGCGGAACGTCCCACGACAGCGGTGCTGGGGTGGTCAGACACTCGCGCCGCTGCTGCAACGCAACTTCTGAGAACAACGCTGGACGAAGCGAAGTTTCACGCGCGCACCGGTTGTCGCTTTCATCCCAGTTACTGGCCCGCCAAATTGCTGAGACTAAGAGATGAGGAACCCGAAACCTGGACCCGTACGACACGCTGGCTTTCTTTCTCGGAATATCTTGCGCTGAAATTCTTTGGGGAAACAGCAATCAGCGTTTCGATGGCTTCGGGCTCAGGTCTGCTCGATCAACGCACTTGCGAATGGGACATGGAATTGTTGCGCGCGCTTGACGTCCCCGGTGAGAAACTTCCCGAGGTCGCCACAGCGACGCGGACCTTTCAAAATCTCAACTACGAATACGCGGTGCGTTGGCCGCAATTGAGCGAAGCGCGCCTGGCTCCCGCTATCGGCGACGGCGCTGCTAATAACCTCGGCGAGGGTTGCATGTCCGCCGAGGCCGTTGCATTAATGATCGGCACGTCAGGTGCGATGCGCGTGCTCATTGAAGACGCGCCACCGGACCAACTTTCGCCGGCGCTGTGGTGCTATCGCGCGGATCGGAGGCGCATTGTAATTGGCGGAGCTTTGTCTGACGGCGGCAGCTTATACAACTGGATCAAGGATTCAATGCTTTTCGGCGAGGACACGCAGTCAATCAATGACGAATTGCAGACCTTATCGCCGGACGGTCATGGCCTGACAGTCTTGCCATTTTGGTTGGGCGAAAGGAGTCCCGGTTGGAACACAAATGCACGCGGTGGAATTTTTGGGACGACACTTGCGACGCGCCCAATCGAAATTCTGCGCGCCGCAATGGAAGCCGTAGCCTATCGCTTCGCTTTAGTTGCAAATGCGCTCGAGCGTTTTGCGCCGGGTGCACGATTGGTCGCGTCCGGTCAGGCGCTACGATCGTCACCCACCTGGGCCCAAATCGTTGCCGATGTACTGGGGCGGCCTTTAGTCCTTTCGGAAATAACAGAAGCATCGACGCGAGGCGCCGCCTTGCTTGCGCTGGAAGCGAGGGGCAGAATAGACAGCATCAGCGACTTTCCTGTTGTAGCAGCAAGTAGTTTTGAACCCGACATGTCGTGTCACGAGCGATACCGGGAAGGTCTCAAACGCCAACAGCAATTATACGACCGACTGATCGCAAAAAATTAGAAACGCAGGACGGTGAAATGAGCACTCCAGTGCAACAGGAAAACAACCTACCGACACCCGACCTCGACAAACTATGCATCAACACCATTCGAGCACTTTCGCTTGACGCGGTACAAAAAGCGAATTCCGGCCATCCGGGTTTGCCCTTAGGCGCGGCGCCAATGGCCTACGTGCTGTGGACGCGCTTCCTGCGTCACAATCCGAAAAACTCGAAGTGGGAAAATCGCGATCGATTCTTACTTTCTGCCGGACACGGCTCGATGTTGCTTTATTCGTTGCTATACCTCACCGGCTATGATCTTTCGCTGGATGAAATAAAGAGATTTCGCCAATTTGGATCGAAGACTCCCGGCCATCCTGAGTATAGACTGACGCCCGGAGTTGAAATTACGACGGGTCCTTTGGGCCAGGGTTTCGCCAACGGCGTGGGCATGGCGATGGGCGCGGCGCACCTCGCCGCGAAGTTCAACAAAGAAAAGTTTTCACTGATCGATCATTATGTTTACGCGATTGTCTCTGACGGCGACTTGATGGAAGGCGTGGCTTCGGAAGCTGCGTCACTCGCCGGCCATCTTAAACTCGGCAAACTTATCTACCTGTACGACGATAACCATGTGACCATCGAAGGTTTTACTGACCTGGCCTTCAGTGAGGATGTGCCGAAACGCTTTGAAGCTTACGGCTGGCACACATTGACCGTGGCAGACGGCAACGATCTCGACTCTCTTGAGCAGGCCATTCGCGATGCGCAATCAGTCGGCACTAAACCGTCATTGATTTCCGTGAAGACGACCATCGGTTACGGCATGCCGACCGCCGGAACACGCAAAGCCCACAGCGACGCACCCGGCGAGGACGCGGTACGCGAAACCAAGCGACATCTGGGGTGGCCGGAAGACAAACAGTTCTATGTTCCCGACGAAGCGCTGGCCCATTTTCGTGAAGCGATTGAGCGCGGCGCGCAACAAGAAGCCGACTGGCGATCACTGGTAGAAAAGTTTGTACACGAGCATGCGGATTTGGGCCAACTATGGACCACCACGATCAAGGGCGAGCTGCCGGTGGATTGGGAGAAGCACTTGCCGGATTTCAAAGATGCCAAGGCGGTGGCGACGCGCGTCGCGAGTGGCGAAGTGATCAATGCACTCGCGCCGCACCTGCCGATGCTGATTGGCGGCTCGGCCGACCTGGGCGTTTCCAACAATACCGATATCAAGGATGGTGGGAGTTTCGAAGCCGGCCAATACGATGGTCGCATTCTTCATTTCGGTGTGCGCGAACATGCGATGGGTTCGACGTTAACTGGAATTTCATTGAACGGTGGTTTGATTCCCTATGGCGGCACGTTCCTGACGTTTTCGGATTATATGCGTCCAGCAATTCGGCTGGCGGCACTTTCCGAAGTCCAGGTTATTTACGTTTTCACGCACGATTCGATTGGTCTTGGCGAAGATGGTCCAACACATCAACCGATCGAACACCTGGCAGCCTTGCGCGCGATTCCGCATCTGTTCGTCATTCGCCCTGCTGATCCAGCAGAAGTTGCCGAGGCCTGGCGCATTGCAATCCTGCGACGGAATGCACCCACGGCGCTGGCGCTGACACGGCAGAAGGTCGGCCTGATCGATCGCACGCGTTTTGCAAAAGCTGAAGGCTTACGGCGCGGCGGATACACTCTTGCGGAGTGGGACAGACTTTCCAGTCTGTCCGGTGACGCGGAGACAACGCCGCGCTTGATCCTGATCGCCACTGGCTCGGAAGTTTCGCTGGCGCTTGAAGCGCGCGAGAAACTGCAAAGCGAAGGCATCGACACGCGCGTCGTTTCAATGCCTTGCGTGGAACTCTTTGAAGAGCAGCCGGAAAATTATCGCAACGAAATTCTGCCGCCGGCAGTAACTGCTCGACTCGCCATCGAAGCGGGCGTGCGACAAGGTTGGGACCGTTATGTTGGCCCGCGAGGCGATGTGATTTGTCTTGATCGTTTTGGGGCATCTTCGCCCGGGGACGTGGCCATGCGCGAGTTGGGCTTTAATCTGGAAAATGTTTTGCAACATGCCCGCGCTTTAATCTAATCAATGCGAATTGCTATTGGCGCCGACCATGGAGGTTATCCGCTTAACGAGCGCGTCATTGAGGAGCTGCGCGGCGCCGGTCACGAGATTACTGATTTTGGCACGCATGACGGCTCTCAGCCTGATGACTATCCTGATTACGCATTGAAAGTCGGCCAGGCTGTACAAAACAGCGACGCTGAGATTGGCATTCTGATCTGCGGCAGCGGCGTCGGCGCCGCGGTCGCCGCGAACAAACTCAACGGCATCCGCGCTGCGCTCTGTGGCGACACCTACTCTGGTCACCAATCACGCGAACATGACGATTGCAATGTGCTTTGTTTAGGCGCGCGCGTCGTAGGTGAGGAGCTTGCGCTTGATATCGTGCGTGCCTTCGTGGCCGCACGCTTTACAGGAGAAGAACGTCATCGCAGACGATTGGAAAAGATCGTGGCAATTGAAAAGAAAGAGCGGGGGTAAACCATCCTTCCCAACCTCGAGCTGATCATATTTGAACCTGATCTTATGCTTGTGAGGCTTTCACGGATTATCTGATTAGGCTTTCAAGATTGTTTTGCGCGAAAGTATCAGAGTCTCAAGGTTGGGAAGGGTGGTTTACCCCCGCTCTTTCTTTTCTATTTAGACTACAAACTTCAGTACTCCTGGCATGACGCGAAACTCTACCGGCGTCACGCCACGCACGTTTCCATCGGCTTCAATCGGCATCGCATCCTCCGGCTTAAAAGTTTCCACCTGCGCGCCGGTTCCCTGCGTGATGCGCACGTTGGGATTTGCAACGTGTCCGCCCTTATGAATTCGTGTCAGCTCGCGCATCACCTGCGCGCGCGACAGGCCTGAAGCAGACACGACATCCAGTTTGCCATCATCGATTTTTGCCTGCGGTGAAAGCATCATGCCGCCGCCGGCGTAAAGTCCATTGGCAACCGCTGCCAGATTCATCTCACCTTCGTACGTTTCTTCGTCAACCGTTATGCGCACTCGTCGTTCGCGCCACGCGAATAGACTTGCAAGCGCAGCCGCTGCAAAACGTGCTTCGCCGGAAAATGAACGCATCAACTTTCCCTGTGCAGCGACGCGCGCCGCTGTCTCGCCACCTATGCCCATGGTGGAAGCGTTAAGACAAATGAATGGTGTCCGGTAGTTGTCGCAAACTCCGTAGAGTACATCCGTTTGTTGCGTCGTTTCCCGGTTATCATTGCGGCAATGCGCAACCAGGACATCGATCCAGTGAATTAAAGTTTCACGCCGGCCCTTCAGGCCGCGCGCAAAATCGTCGCCGGTTCCGGCTGGCAGAATTGCCAGCGAAGCCGCCGGGTTTATTACCACCGGCATTTGGTCCAAACGGTCAGCAAACTGAAAGAAGCCCTGTGCGGCTTCACTTAATGTGCCGTCGCCGCCGACTACGGCAATCGTCGCTACGCCTGACATCAGCGCCGCGTGAGCTTTCGCAGTAGCATCGCCCGCATGAGTTGTTTCGTGAAAATCAAATTCAATTCCGCCGGCTGCGAGTCTTTCCTTCACGATTGGCCATGCGCGTTGTGCTTTGGCTGCGGCACTGTTCACGATTATGAAGGTCTTGTTCACGGAGGTGAATAATAAATCGTGAATCGTCAATGGCAAAACTTCTTTGTAGGTCCAACCGCTGTTTACGATTTACGATTCACGACTTACGATTGACGATTATGAAAGCAGTAACGATTACCGCTCCTGGCGGTCCCGAAGTTTTAGTGATCGACGAGGTGGCAACTCCGCCGCTTCCAACAGCCGATCGCGTGCGTGTTCGCGTGCGTGCAGCCGGCTTGAATCGTGCTGATGTCTATCAGCGCAGCGGTCATTATCCTGCGCCGCCCGGCTATCCGCAGAATATTCCCGGCCTCGAGTTTGCCGGCGAAGTAGAAGCGGTGGGTGATGAAGTACATAACTGGAAGCGGGGCCGGCGTGTTTTCGGAATCATTGCCGGCGGCGCGCAAGCCGAGTACGTGGTTGTGCCGGAAAACCATCTTGCAGAAATTCCAGCGAACCTCGACTGGCCAGAAGCGGCAGCCGTGCCGGAGGTTTTCATTACGGCCCATGATGCTTTATTCACGCGCGCAAATTTGCGCTCAGGCGAAACGATGCTGGTCCATGCCGCCGGATCCGGCGTAGGCACAGCGGCAATTCAGCTTGCGCGTGCTGCCGGCGCAACCGCGTTTGGCACCTCGCGCACTGCCGATAAACTTGAACGCGCAAGAGCTTGTGGGCTGAACGATGCGGTCGCTGTGGGGAGCAATCCAATGGTGATGGTCGCACCGGTTATGGAATGGACAGGCGGTCGCGGCGTCAACGTGATAATCGATCTGGTCGGCGGCGCCTATCTCGAAGCAAATCTGAATGCGTTGGCACGCCAGGGCTGTCTGGTGTTAGTTGGAACTACTGCCGGAACAAAAGCGACCATGGATCTTTCGTTAGCGATGGGCAAGCGCCTGACAATTGTAGGAACAATGCTGCGCGGTCGTTCTATCGAGGAGAAAGCCACCGCGATCAGGTTGTTTTCAGAGCAAGTGGTGCCGCTATTGGCGAACCGTGCTGTGCGGCCGGTAATTGACCGAGTTTACAAAATGGAGGAAGTTCGCGAGGCGCACCAACGCATGGAAGCGAATGAGAGCTTTGGCAAGATCGTGTTGGTAGTGTAGTTTTCCAGTGTTCGTTGAAGAAAAAAGAAGATTTGCCATTTCTCATTTTACATTTACCATTTTCCATTGGAGTCCGACAAAGTTCTGAAATGAAAAATGAAAAATGATAAATGGCAAATCGTCTTTTCTCTTTCAACTGACTTGAGTTGCCTGCTGTATAGAAAAAAGGACAGGCAGGAATGCCTGTCCTACTAAGAGGAAGAGCTAAGTTCAGCTTAGCCCCGCGCGCGGGCGCGTCTTGCCGCGAGCGCCAGTTCGCGGGCGCGCGGCATGGCGGCTACGGCGCGCGCGATTTGCGGGTCGCTGTCGTTGAAGACCTGCAGCGCGGAGATCGTGCCGAACGCAGCCGTTGTCAACTCATAACGCAATTGGCGCTCGACAAAGGGACGGGCGCGATCCAATTGTTCTGGAGTGACTTTGAAAATCGGCTTGCCGGCAACGTACTGCTTGAATCCTTTGTAGAGAGCATCCGTCACCGGATAATCAGTCGGCAGTAAGTCGTGCTCAAACTGAATAGCGCGTTGCACCTTGTAGTTTTCAAAGCCGGCAACGCGGCCAGTCGTCAGTTCCAGCGAAAAAGCAAAAATCGCGTCGCTCAAGCGCGCTTCCGACGGTGTGATCTTGCCTGGCTTCACCACTTCATCAGGGGCAATGCCGCCGCCGCTATAAACAGCACGGCCGGTGTCCGTATGACTTTCCAAACCAGACGGTCGAGCCGGCAGCACGTCGGCCGACAAACCGCCGTGCGTGTAGTAATCGTAGACGCCACTGTTGGAATAATCGCGCTGAATCAACCGGCCTGACGGCGTGTAATACTTCGCCACCGTCAGCAGCAATGCCGAATCGTATTCCAGTTGAATTGGAAGTTGGACCAGGCCTTTGCCAAATGTGTTCTCGCCGACAATCAAGGCGCGATCGTGATCCTGGAGAGCGCCGGCGACGATCTCCGCAGCCGATGCAGTGTCATTGTTTACCAACACAACCAACGGCGTTTGGTCCGGAGCGTCGTTAACGGCGCGGAAGGGTTCAGAGCTGCCGCGGATGCGACCTTTTTGCGTAACAATCAATTGATCGCGCTGCAGGAATGTATTAGCCACGCGCACCGCTTGAATCAGCAAGCCGCCACGATTGCCGCGCAGATCCAGCACCAGCATGTTCATGCCCTTCGAATGAAGATCTTCGAGTGCGGCCTGAAACTCATCTGCAGTCGTCAGGTTAAAGCCACCGGTCATGGCGACGTAGCCGACGCCGGGCTTGATCATGTAAGCCTGCGGAATAGACGGAAGTGGCACCGCGTCGCGCGTGATCGTAACTGTTTCATTTTTTCCGGTTGCAGCGTGCTCAACAGTTACTTTGACAACCGTGCCGCGTGGTCCAAGCAGGAACTTTCTGACTTCGGGAAAGGTTTTGCCCTTCATCGATTGATCGTCTACTGCCACTATGCGATCACCGAAACGTAAACCCGCACGGAAGGCCGGGGCCTGTTCAAAAGTCGCGCGAATGTAAGTATTAACATCGTCGCCCTGGCGCAGGTCGCCGATGGTGGCGCCGATCCCAAAATATTCTGAGCGTTGTTCGGTCTTGAATGCAGCGTAGTCACTCGCATCGAAATAGGTCGAGTGCGGATCCAGCACATTCAACATGCCGCTGATTGACGACTTGAAGATTGCGTTGTAATCAAGCTTCTTGCCGTCGATGTAATTGTCCTGAATCACCGAGAGTGCTTCCGAGAGATCGCTTTTCACGACGGCGGCGCTTACCGGCGCGCGTGATGTGGGGGCCTTGGCTATCGAACCTTCTGGCGAAGTGGCCGGCTGCCGGCGCGCGGCTCCCGTCTGTTGGGAAAAGACATTCGCGGCCATTGAAACTGCCAAAATAAGGGACATGACGCCCGGCAGGTAAAATCTTGTTCTCACAAAAGCCTCCTAAAACCCTTCAGACCGACCGGTAAGTAATTGCCGCCGTCGCAACAGCGAAAAGCGGTTTGCCAGAATAACACGAAGTTCCTGAGTAAATGAACTGCGCTTGCAATTGCACGGTGATCGCGGAACGTGGGCAAGAGTCGCCGCGAAAATAACCGCCTGCCGCTCGGGGTTTAGTGGTTTACCAATTGAAAAAAGTTGCCCTCAAGATGCTGGTTTGAAGTAAAGCTTTGGTCACTATAAACTGCAAGCCCGAAAACGGACTATTACCAGCAATTGCCATATTTTCACCGGAGGAACGCCCCGCATGGCTAGCGCCCTGGATCGCAATCAACTTTATTCGTTTGCCAAAGCGCATCGTAAGGAATACGAGACGCTGCTCAAGACTTTTGTTGAAACTCCAACCGTATCCTCGGATCCGGCACATGCGGAAGACATTCGCGCCGGAGTAAATCTGACTGTTGACACATTCCGGCAGTTTGGCGGGAAGGTGGATGTCTACAAAGCCGCTCGCGGCAACCCTACAGTTCATGCAGTATTTGATTCAGCGAAAAACGCGCCCACGGTCACGGTCTACAACCACATGGATGTGCAACCGGCGTCGAAGGAAACCGAGCCCTGGGACACAGAACCTTTTGTCATGACGACCAAAGGCGATAGCTATTTTGGCCGCGGCACCACTGACGACAAAGGGCCGGCGTTGGCGGCCCTGTACGGCGCACGCGCCGCACAGGAAGCAGGTGTGCCAATCAATATTCGTTTCCTGTGGGAGTTTGAAGAAGAGATCGGTTCGCCTAATTTCGAAAAAATCATTTCCAAAAACGCTCGCGACCTGCGCACCGATTCGGTAGTTGTTTCAGACACGGTCTGGGTATCGCGCAGCCGCCCGGCGAGCTCGGCCGGCTTGCGCGGCCTATTGGGATTTATTCTCACTTTGGAAACGGGAGCAACCGATACGCATTCTGGCGAAACGGGCGGCGCCTCGCGCAATCCGATTGCCGAATTGATGAAGTTGGTTTGCGATCTCTACGATCCAACCACTGGCAGAATCAAGGTCAAGGGTTTTTACGACGATGTGATCCCGCCGTCAAAAAGTGAATTGAACGATTGGGTCAACTCCGGATTTACTGTTAAATCTTTCAAGAAAGCGCACCATCTAAAATTGATGCGCAGCGATGATGAGCTGGAAGTGATGAAACGTATCTGGGGCATGCCTACCATGGATGTTCACGGAGTAGTCGGCGGCTATCAAGGTCCCGGCGTGAAATCAATTGTGCCGCCACGCGCTGAAGTCAAAGCCTCGTTTCGGCTGGTGCCCGGCCAGGATCCGGAAAAGATCAAGAAGCAGTTGCGCGCCGCCGTCAAAGAAAGAAACAGGGACGTGAAAATCCAATTCGAATCATCGGCGCCGGCGTTTCGCACCGTGCTCACCGGCCCGTTGCCTCAAGCTCTAAAGCGCGCGATCAAGTTTGCTTTTGGACGCGACGCCGTTTTTGTGCGCGATGGTGGAACTATCGGCGCCATGACGAGCATCGAAAAAATCTTGAAGTGTCCGGTGTTGTTTCTCGGCCTGTCACTTCCCGAGCATGGATATCACGCGCCTAATGAAAACTTCGACTGGCAGCAGGCTTCAGGTGGAATGGTGGCTTTTGCGAAATATTTTGAGGAGATAGCGAACCTTCCGAAAGAATGATTAGCCGCGTAAATCCGCGGCCGGTTCAGATCACGCAGGCCATTCGTTCTTCATTCAAAGCCATGAATCCGAGCTTTTCATAAAACCGGCGCGCTTCCGGATTCTCCAGGTGCACGGCTACATCAATGCGCGTCACCGCCTCTTTTCGCAGTTGCTCTTTCAGTTGTTCAAGCAGCGCCGTCCCTATCCCGCCACCGCGGCGATCCGCCTTAACTGAAACATCATCGAGCTTCGCTACGACGGCCCCCATCGACGTCGAGATCGCATAACAAACAACACAAACGCCTGCCGCGCCCAGCTCATCATACGCAATCCACACGAATCCAAGTTCAGGCTGTTCGAGAAAAAGATCGAGCGCATCGTTAAGTCCCGGGAAACCGCGATCGCCATAAGCTTCGCTGCTGGCGAGATAGTGTTCATCTTCGCGCAGGAAGACGCGCAGCATTTCAAAAGCATCAGCGACGTCCGCGGCGGTCATCTTGCGACAGGTGATCAAAGAAAACTCCTCCTGTATTAGTCAAAGCCTGCGAGGGTCAAGCTACTAGTGCAGTTTGTGGATTCGAGCTTCAGGGTTTAGGAACCTCTGATCAAGTGTAAGCGACAACTCTTTGGAGTGCGCTGGCCTGGCAGCGCTTTGGCCAGTCGCGAACTGTCACGACCACGCCTGCTTGAGTTGATTCAACGATGCGGCGACTAGTCGCCGCGGACCAAAGCGGCGCCGGGCCGCCGCACTCCAAGGAGTTGACCACTTGTTCAGAGCTTCCTTTAGTCTTTAGGCTGCTGTTTTTTCACCTACAAGCCAAAGCTTGAACTCTGGACTTCCTGAGTTGTACTCAGCCGCCAGCCTTGAGTTGAAAGTCCTTAGGAACAAATTCTATCGAGCGCAATGTTCCGTCGACTCTTGTTCGGGCGTCGGTGGTTGCCACGTAACAGACCACGACATTGCTTTCCGGCTTACGCTGGCCACAAGAGATTTCGCCTCCGGCGTCAGGACTGAAGCTGGTTAGATCCACACTGTCGAAATTGGCAGCGCGAAGTTTCAACACGTGGCTTTGCACCCTGACATTGAACACTACGCCCTTGGCGTCGCAATCAATCCGTTCCAGGATGCCTTGAACTTGCGTTTCACCCGCGCCAGGTTTCCTCAGTGCCTCGCGCAGGTAAGAAGATGGGTCGACATTCACCGACGATCCATCAGTGGTCTGTTCGATCACAAGGGGAGATCGTTTCGCGTTTGATTCTCGGTAGGCCGCCAGCTGTTCGTCCCTGGCTTTTAACTGGTCCAACAACACTTGTGCTTGCTGACGCGTCGCCGCGTCGTTTTTAATGCCGCTAAGTTGTTCCAGCAACGGCCGCGCGGATTTGATGTCTTCCTTGTAAAGGTCAAGCTGCGCCAGCATGAATTTGACATCATTCTTACCGGGCGAGGTAGCCAGGACGCCTTCAAGCATCCGGATTGATTCGTCAATGTTGGTTCCGGTAACCAGGTTTACAAAGGCCAGCAACTTGTACGATTCAGCAAAGTCCGGTCTCAACTCGATCGCTTTCTTTAATTCCGCTCGCATGATATTGGCCGTCTCGGGGGCAAACAACGACACAATGTCCTCGTCATCGCCTTGCCTGCTCAGTGCATACGCGTAGTAATAATGCATCAGATAATTCTGAGAATTCGCAGCCGCTCTTTCCAACTGCTTCCGCGCTTCGGGCGCCTTACCCTGGCGCAGGAGCAACATCGCCAGCGAGGCGTTCGCCAGGGGCTCGTTTGGGTCAAGAGATAATGCTTTCTTCAAATACGTTTCGCTTTCGGCGCGATGGCTGTGTAAGAGCAGGTCACCCAGATAAGCCTGCGCTTCCGCCTCGCCAATCTGTGCCACCTGCATGTCTGTCTCCACTACAAGCTTGCTCTGAAAATGTCCGGTAAATACCGGATAGCGGTCATGCTTGATATATTCGCGCAGCTCTTTTTCCATTAACTCAAAGCTCATGGAAAAAGCTTGCTGAAAAGCTTGTTCCAGCGGCACATTCGCGGACATCTGATTGAGGAAATTACCCATCTGCGGAACCCGCTGGCCATCTTTGCCGAAAATCCAATAGTGTACCAACGCCCACGACTCAGCATAAAAAATGCTTTGCTTGTCACGTTCATTGTAATAAGGGGACTTCTCGTCAACATTGAACAAAGTGCGCAGCGGCAACATTTTGTTTTCCCGCAACAGAAAGACGTGGCTGCTGATTGGACTGCCAAGCACTACCTTGGTGTCGTCTTTGATGCTGAACGTGCTGTAGTACTCAGCCAGGCCTTCATTAAACCAAAGAGGCACGTTTGGGCTGGTGTTATTTATGAGCAGGTGTGTGTATTCGTGGAAGATAACGGTGAAGGGATCCTGCTCGCCGCGCACTTCTGTGGTTAAGGTGATGTAATTGACATCTTCTCCCGCTTGAAAATAGCCCGCGACACCCGGATTGGGTTTAAAAGGACGATATGAATCATCGCTTTTGAAAACAATCACAGTCGTAGGTACAGACGTGCTGTGAATTGCTTGCGGAAACAATTGCGAAAAGACTTCACGAAATTGTTCAAGCCGTATTCCTACCTGACGGATTTGCTTTTCGTTTGCATTGCCAATCAGCAGGAAATTTTTCGAGCGCACAGTAAGCCAGCTGTCTTTAGCGAAAACCGGCGAGTTCACTGGTTCGAAAGACAGGAGGAAGAAGAGAATTGCGAGGACGAGAATAAACCGCTTCATATTGCAAATTCCTTGTACCTGAGGTTAAGTCGCTTGCGCCTGAACGCTCTCACCGTTGGTCACGGCCGGAAGATTGAAGAGTCGGCCAACCGGAACGCGTATTCGGCGGTCACCCACATGGAAGCAGGTTGGCCATCTTTCATCGCTGGTTTGAATTGAATCTTGCAGGCGGCCCTTATCGCATTTTCGGTAAGTCCGCCCGGCAATCCCTTCATAACCCTGATGCGCGACACTTTGCCGTCGGCCGCCAATAAAAGTTTCAAGGCAACGAAACCCTGAATGCCATTGCGCCTCGCCTCGCGGGTATAGTCAGGTTGCGGTTTTTTGGTTATCTGCGCTCGCACGTCAGCTTCTTTAGCAGAGACAATTCTCTCGGTTGCATCACCAGCATCAAGGATTCGAGCCAGACCATTATCATCTGTGCAACGGTAATCCTGATTTTTCTCTGCGGTAACCGGCGGCGGTTCGCCTTGCTCGGTCTTTGCTGACGGCGTTGCTTCCTCGACCGGGGCGGGAACAGGCGAGGTAATCGGTTTCGCACGCCGCCCTGATTGCGAGAAGACGAGCGAACTAAAAACAAGAATTGCGGTGAACCAGATGCCGAGCTTCATTACGGGTGGATTGTAACAAGGGGCGTAAAAGTGGAAAAGACCGGAACGAACCAGGACAGAAACCAATCGCTTGAATATGAAAAGCGGGCCGCTCGAAAGAGGGGCCCGCCTTTATTAGGTCAATTTACTTGTTGGTTTCAATTACTCTTCGGGACCGGTGCAGGTTGGCCCATGCAATGCCGGTATTTTTTGACTGATAACCGGATAGTTTGGAGCTTCATCGATATTGATCTGCGTCCAATGAGCATAGTTTTCCGGAACGTTCGTGTCGGCGAAAATCGCTTCTACCGGACATTCAGGCACGCAAGCATCGCAATCGATACAAGTGTCGGCGTTGATGTAAAGACGATCCGGGAGTTCGTGAAATGCTTCTACCGGACAAACAGCCGCGCAGTCGGTGTATTTGCAATCAACGCATAACTCAACAACTACATAGGTCATTGGCGCAATAAGCTCCTTTCGAAGATGGCAAATAGTCATTCAGCAGGTAGTCGAATGTCAACAGGAAAAACGCAACTCGTGAATCGTAAATCGTGAATCGTAAATCGTAAGAGCGAAGAGCGAAGAGCCATGTGGTAAATAACTCAAGGCTAACAGTCTCTCAGGTCGGGAAGGGTGGTTTACCCCCGCTCGTTGAATGCCACTCAAACAAAGCGGGGGCAAGCCACCCTTCCAAACCATGAGACATTCCAGCTTGAATCGTGAATCGCGAATTAATGTTGAGCATCTTCGGAAGGCGTTGGCAAAAGCAAAGCACGTTCTATTTACGATTCACGATTGACGATTTACTAGTTAGCTTCCTTCTGCTGCTTTTTTCTCGACCGAGCCTGGTCCATTCACGGTCTTAGTTAAAACCGGATCGCCCTGGTAGGTCACGTGCGATGGTCCCGAGACGGTCACTTCCAGTTGCTCAATAACATTCACATCGACGCGCGCAACGCCTTTTGCTTCAACCAGGCCGCGCGACGCGCGCAACTTGTGCGCGTCAATTTTGCCGGCGCCGTTGGTATCGATATCCAGGAGCTTCGTTTCTCCTGCCACCCTGATGGTGGTAGCGCCATTGGCATCGATTTCAAAATTGTCGTTATTTATTCCGGCTATATCGAGTTTACCGGCGCCCGAAACTGAGACGCCTTCGAGATTAGGCAGCGAAATCTTGACTTTGACGGGATCGTTCACCGAGTAACCGCGATGACTTCTAATGTGCAATACGTTGTTGGCAACTTCAGTAGTGATCAGCGGCAGCAGATTGTCGTCAGCCTCTACTTCGATGCTTTGCGGTTTTTGACAAACGACATCAATGTCGAAAGCGCCCTCCGTGGCGATCGAGGTGAATGATGCAACTTCGCGCTTTTGTTTCAGCCGGACGCCTGAGCCCCTGATCTCGTCGTGTATTTGGAAATGGCAGCCGGAGAAAAGAAAGATGAGCGCGCTAACTAACAACAAATACGTTCTTCGCTTAGTGAAGCTGTACATCATGTGTTGGACACCTCATTCCCATCTCAGCAATGGTTAACGCGGCGGTTCGTTGCGTGAGTACTCGAGCGTCCGTGTTGTGTTCTCCGTCACGCTCGGCACCGCTTCCTGTAAGACGCGCGCTGGGGCCGCACGAAGCTCGTTTGGTATTGTCGCCGGTGGTGGCGCGGAAATGTGTTTGGGTTCTTTGCTGCCTATGAGTTTTGATAACTGTCTCGCCAAAAAGAATTCGGTGACGCACAGGATGAAGAAGGTGAAGAACATGAACATGCCGACCACGTCTTCACCAAGGGCGGCATCTCGTTTTAGCGTGAGCGCACCGCCTAACATTATGCCGAGTCCGACGATTGCAATGAGCGTAATCGCGATTAAGAAAGCCGTGATCGCGCCTGTCTTCGTGACGGGTTCGGTGCGCTCTTTCAAACTCGCGCCGCAGCGATTACAAAAACTGAGACCCGGCGTGATCGTCGTGCCGCAAGTTGAACAGAACATAGAGATTCCTTCCGCCTAAATGTTTGAAAAGAGTCTGTATAGAGAAACGGCTGCGACGGCAGGCAAGTTCCGCCATTTTCGCCCCATTCTACTTAGAACAAAGAGCTAGGGGCAAAGTGCTGGGGAGCAAAGGTAGGACAGACATTCCTGTCTGTCCATTCTTTCAAGAAAAGTGACAGGCAGGAATGCCTGTCCTACCTTCGCTCTTTGCCCTTTGCGCTGCACGAATTACAATTCGAGGAATGGCTTTGATCAGGAACATTTCCGATACGGCCCTGCTCGCTGCTGTTTATCGCGCCCGCGAGTCGGAACGGGCTGACCCGCTTTTCCGCGATCCATTTGCCCGCCGCCTGGCCGGCGAGCGTGGTGAAGAGATAGCGCGCTCGCTTGTTTTCAGCGAAAAAAATTCCTGGTCCTGGTTTACGCGCACATATGTTTTCGATCAAGTGATCAGCAAAGAGATCGCCGCGGGCTGCGACATGATAGTTAACCTGGCGGCGGGACTCGATGCTCGTCCCTATCGCCTGACTCTGCCAGCGTCCTTGAAATGGGTTGAAGTCGATTTGCCCGAGATAACCGATTACAAGCAAGAACTGTTAAAAGATGAACAGCCACGCTGTGCGCTCGAGCGCGTAAGGCTTGATCTTGCTGATACGGCGGCACGCCGCGAGCTCTTTGCTAAGCTCGCCGCTGACGCGCGACAGGCGCTGATCATTAGCGAAGGTTTGATTGTCTATCTGACGGCTGAAGAAGTCGGCGCGCTTGCAAAAGATCTCTCTGCCGAAAGATCGTTCAAGCACTGGCTGCTCGACCTTGCTTCACCAGCTTTGCTCAAGCTGATGCAAAAGAAGATGGGCAAACCGCTGGAGCAGGCCGATGCACCGCTGAAATTTGGCCCCGAAGAAGGGCCCGATTTCTTCAAGCCTTACGGTTGGCGATTAATGGAAGCACATTCGATGTTTCATACTGCCGGGAAAATGAAACGTCTGCCGCTCTTGTTTAGCTTTTTCTATCATCTGCAAAAGTCGCAAGCATTTCAGGCAAAACGTCCCTGGAGCGGCGCCTGCTTATTCGAAAACGCTTCGAGAACCAATAGCTAATAACTGACTGCTTTATGCTCCTAATAATCGTACTTGTTCGCATTGCCCTCAGCGTGGTGTTTAGCCTTGCTGGAGTCACCAAGCTGATGGATCAGCCCGGCACGCGCGAAGCCGTGAAGAATTTCGGCGCGCCGAATGCAATTGCGCCCGCCGTCGCTTTTGTCCTTCCTTTTATTGAGCTGGCGATTGCCGTCGGTCTGTTGTTCAGTGAGACGACCGTTGTTAGCTCAATCGCCGGGATATTGCTTCTCGGCCTGTTCGTCATAGCTATCAGCGTCAACCTCGCGCGGGGCCGAACGCACGATTGCCACTGCTTCGGCCAACTCTATTCGCGACCCCTGGGATGGCCCACGCTGCTGCGCAACATCATTTTCATGTTGGGCGCCGGCTTTGTTCTCTGGCAAGCAGCACTCGCCGCTAGTCCGAAAATTGTCTCGACCCTGGCCACGCTCAGCGCTGCCGGCTGGACGGCGATCGCGATGGCAGTGGCGGGGATGTTAGCGGTGTTTCTTTATCTTCAGCAGCGCCACCGTAAAGCGCTTGCAGCGGCGGTTGGACCTGAGGGCCTGCCGATCGATTCCATCGCGCCCGACTTTGAATTGCCTGCATATCACGGTGGCAAAAAATCCCTCGCGCAGTTGCTCGATCATGGCAAACCGCTGCTGCTGTTGTTTACCAATCCCCATTGTGGTCCATGCGTCGTGCTGTTTAAGGAAATCAAGGAGTGGCAGGACGCCCATCAGGATAAACTCACCATCGCGTTGATTTCTCGAGGGACAATTAAAGAGAACTTCGTAAACGTGGCGCGCAATGGGTTGGGCGAAGTGCTTTTACAAAAAGAACGCGAGATTGGCGAAAAATACGGCGGGCTTGCAACTCCGACCGGAGTAGTTGTTAGTCCCGATGGTCGCATCGCCAGCCGTGTTGCCGCGGGCGCGGACGAGATACGCAATCTCTTGAGTAATGTGCTGGGCAACGCTAACGGTTCAAGCCATCATCACCCGGCCGCCACGGAAAATCCTGAGCAGGAATTTGTTGGTGAAACTGCTCAGCCAACGCATTAACAGTCTGCAAAAGCCCCTGCCTTCTTTACTATTCTCACCTGGAGATTTACGATCTCCACATGATTGGACGTCCCGAAGCAAACGAAGCTGCTCCCTATTACTCTCTCTACATCGATCGCATAACCAGCGATGACATTGTTGCCGTGCTCGAGGGCCAACTGAGGGAAACGATCGACTTTTTGCGGCCTATTTCCGAAGAAAAATCGAGTTACCGTTACGCGGCCGACAAGTGGTCGATGCGACAGTTGCTGAACCACGTCAACGATACAGAGCGCGTTTTTCTTTTTCGCGCCTTCTGGTTTGCGCGCGGTTTTCCCGATGAGTTGCCAGGCTACGATCAGAATGTAGGAGCTGCTGCCGCCGATGCCGATGAGTTTTCCTGGGCAAGTCACATCGACGACTTTCGCGCCGTGCGCGAGGCTACGCTCACCTTCTTCCGAAATCTGCCTGACAATGCGTGGTCGCGCAGCGGCATTGCCAGCGGCAATCGAGTTACGGTGCGCGCGCTCGCGTACATTCTCGCCGGACACGTCGCCCACCACACTGCGGTGCTCAAGGAAAAATATCTGACGAACACAGCGCGCGTTTGAACTAGTGATCTGAGTTAGTGGCATAGACTTTAGTCTGTGTCCTGTTACGAAACCACAGACTAAAGTCTGTGCTACTTCGAAAAAAAGATTCGGTAATAAGATGATTGACGATTCGCAAGACACTCGCATCCTTAGTCGCGACGAAATCGTCAACAGCGCGATCGTTCCCGGGTCGATACTCCGCGAGCGCTACCGGCTTGATAGTGAAATCGGCCGCGGCGGCATGGGCATTGTTTATCGCGCCACCGATCTGGAATTACATCGCGAAGTTGCCGTGAAAGTATTGCCGACTGCAACTTCCTCCACGGAAGCTCGCCAGCGCCTGTTGCGCGAGGCGCGCGCCGCTGCGGCGCTCAATCATCCGCACATCATCTCAGTTCACGACATTGGCGAGGCGAATGGCGCTCCCTACTTTGTTATGGAACTGGTGCTGGGTCCCAGTCTCGCAAAAGCGCGACCGGCAGAACTGTCGCGCATCGTCGATATCGCCTGCCAACTGTGCGCCGCGCTGGAACATGCACACGCCAACAGCATAGTTCATCGCGATCTGAAACCTGACAACGTGTTGTTGTCCATCTCGAGCAACAACGGCAGCGTGAAGCTTGCCGATCTTGGCCTGGCTTTGCCCGCTGACGGTGCCCGCATCTCGCGAGCAGGAGTGATTGTCGGCACGGCCGCCTACATGGCGCCTGAGCAGGCGTTGGGCCAGGCAGTCGATGGTCGCACCGACCTCTATGCGCTGGGCGTTCTGCTTTATGAAATGACGACGGGCCGGCTGCCATTTATTGGCGACGATCCACTTTCAGTTGTCTCGCAACATGTACACGCTTCGGTTGTGCCGCCGAAGGTGCTACGTCCCGATCTGCCGCGCGCGCTTGAAGCAGTCATCCTGCGTTTACTGGCAAAAGATCCGGCACAACGTTTTTCAACTGCAGCGGAAACTGCAACTGCACTGCGCGATTCACTAACGGCCGAGGAAAAAATAACTGACGAAGATGGTGCGGACACGGTCGCGATTCTCGATGCGCTTTCGCGTGGTCGCCTGGTGGGCCGCGCGACTGAACTGATCCAGGCGATCGAGCTTTGGCATCATGCCCGCGAAGGCCATGGACACGCGGTACTCTTTAGCGGCGAGCCTGGCGCCGGCAAGACGCGGCTGGCGCGCGAAGTTACGATCCAGGCATCCGTGGATGGCGCGGTTGTTTTGTCAGGCGGTTGCTATGAATACGAAGCAACCACTCCCTATCTCCCTTTCGTTGAAGCCTTTCGTCGTTTGCTCCGCGAAGAGAAGGACGATGCGGCGTTGCGATTGAAACTTGGCGATGACGCGCAGCAGATCGCGAAACTCGCTCCCGAAATTCAAACTCGGCTTGGTCCATTTCCCGAGCGCGTGGAACTGCCGCCACACGAAGAGCGCCTTCTCTTTTTCGACGCGGTCGTTAAGGTTTTTGTGAATCTCGCCGGTCCAAAGGGCCTGCTGTTTTATGCGGACGATTTGCACTGGGCCGACCGCAGCACTCTTTGGCTGCTGGGCCATTTGTTGCGCCAACTGCGCGAGGAGCGCGTGCTAATCCTCGGCGCTTATCGTGAGACTGAACTGGACCGGGCCCACCCGCTGGCCAAATCTTTGGTTGACTGGAATCGCGAACGGCTGGTGACGCGCATCGCACTCAAACGTTTTGACGCGGCCGAAACTTCGGCGCAACTCGGCGCGCTGCTCGGCGAAAATGTAAGTGGTGATTTCACCGATGCCGTTTTTCGCGAGACCGAGGGCAACCCTTTCTTCGTTGAAGAAGTACTGAAGGCGCTAATCGAAAAGGGTTCAGTGCGTCGCGAAAGTGGCCGCTGGCAACGCTGCGACATCGATCAACTCGTCATTCCGCAAAGCATGAAAGAAGCCATTGGCAGCCGCCTTGATCGCGTTAGTCAGGAAGCGAACGAAGTTTTGCGCGCAGGCGCCGTGCTGGGGAAAACGTTCACTTTTGCCGAGTTACAGTCAGCATCCGGAGAGCAGAGTGAAGACGCGCTGCTTGACGCGTTGGATGAAGCCGTCGGCGCACAACTGATCGCAGCAGATCGCAGCGACTCGTTTACTTTTACTCACGACAAGATCCGCGAAGTGCTCTACGAGGAGTTGAATCCAATTCGCCGCCGCCGCTTGCATCGACAGGCCGCTGAAGGTTTGGAACGTTCGCGCAGCACGACCTCCCATTGCGCCGTGGAGAAGTTGGCCCACCATTACATTCAGGCTGGAGATTACGAGCGGGGCCTCAACTATGCGAAGCAGGCCGCGGCCGAAGCCGAGCGTGTTTTTGCTTTTGACGAAGCGATTGCAGCTTACGGTCGCGCGCGCGATTGTGCCGAGGCGCTGGGATTGGTAGAGGAACAACTGGCCCAGGAAGAGGCGATCGGGAAATCGTACCTGCTGCATGGCGACCTGATTCCCGCCAGCGAGCATTTTGAACACGCACTTGCTCTCACTACCGAGCCGGCTGTGCGCGCGCGCTTGCAATGTCAGGCGGCTGCGTCGCTGGTAGCAACGGGAAACCCGCGTGGGCTCGAACACATACGCGAAGCACTGGCAGTGCTAAACCCGGAAACCAATCCGCTGGAGACTGCAAACGCATTATCAATTGAAGGACGCTTTCATCACCTGGCCGGCCGTCATGGAAAAGCGATCGAGTTGCTCGAGCGAGCGGCTGACCTGGTTGCGCCGACCGCAGCGGCAGATACTGTTTCAACGTTTGCAGCCCCGATGATTTCGAATGTTTACGCCTATCTCGCGGGAGGCTATCAGCATTCGGGACTTTTCGACGATGCCGATCGCTGGGCCCGCCGGACTATAGAATTTGGTGTTGCTCATAACATTCAATTTGCTCAGGCAATAGGCTATGAGTTTCTCGGCGAAGACGCAGTGCACAAAGGGGAGTATCAAAAGGGCCTCGAATACGCAGCGCATGAGCTTGAGATTGTAGAAAAGCTACACTCGCGCGAACGGCGCGCGTGGACATATCTCGTTTCCTCGTTGTGTTCGCTTCATAGTGGAGATCTTGAAACGGCAGAGAAGGAGTTTAGGGAAGGAATCGCGCTGGCGGAATCAGTCGGCGAAGTGCGGGTGGCGGCATTGATGAAGGGAAACTACGCCGTGTTGCAAGCTAGCCGCGGACGATTTGACGAAGCGCTGCAAACAGCGCTGGAAAATTTCGAGCAGGCCGAAGCCTCCGGACTTCTCTATTCGCGCTTTGAGGGCCATCGCTGCCTTGCGGAAGTGAGACGTCAGCGCGGTGAGTTGGATGAAGCCGAAGCAGTGTGCGTAAGCGCTTTCGATCTGGTTTCGAAAACGGAATCGCGCGTGAGCCGCTTGTGGCTTGGGCCACTCTTTATTGGCATATTGCTCGAGTGGGCTAAAACTGCCGCAACCGCAGGGAACGTAGAAGAATCTGAGGCCAAACGTGCAAAAGCGAAAGACCTCTTGCTCCGTTATCAGAAACTGGTTGCCGATTGCCAGTCGCCTGGGTTCTCGCGCGAAGCCGAACGGTTGGCGACGCTCATCGACTCCTAAAAATCATTGACTTCAGTTCCTACTTGAGAATAAATTGCGTTCATTCCCCCGGACACAATTACTTAAATCTTGAGGAGCAAAAATATGAAAAGGTTTTTCTTCGCTTTAGCACTGTTGGCAACTATCAGTTTAGGCGGTCTGGCAATTGAATCTGCGTCCGCACAGAACACAAACTCCAGCACGACCATGAATAGCAACATGGGCAACATGGACATGCACGGCCGGCATCATCGCCACGGACATCATCGTCGCCATCGCCGCCATGGCATGCACAAAGCCACCG
>DASQPM010000133.1:0-12618 GCA_035643935.1 Pyrinomonadaceae bacterium
GATCCCAGGGACAGCCCTCCGGCGATCGCAACTTTTCCATTAACTTGATCAAGTCGTCAAAAGTTGCAGGCATGGCGATTAGTCTAAAGTCCCAAGTCCAAAGTCCAAAGTCAAAACGCCCAACGTGGGCCGACGAATACAGAACCGGGAGCGGTAGCGACCGGGTCCTGAACTCAACCTGGGAAGCAGCCCTTGCCTTCTCTATGTTCAGAAGATAACGCAGGACCAGGGCTTGAATGCTACCCGGTCGCTAGCGCTCCCGGTTCTGTATTGAGTGCGGCGCTGTATTTCTGGAATCAACAGGCTTGAGAGACTCCACACACAAACCGTAAGCAATACTTTCATTTCTAAAGCTGTCTTGCGAGCGGTAGATGTGAATGCTACCATCAACTGCAAATAGAAAATCTAATCGATGCGGGCGCTGATTGTTTTGTACCAAGCGCTGTTAGAGGTTTAGAGTAAATGAGCGAGGAACAAACAAATTTCAAAGTTACGGATCGTCGCCTTTTCAACGCTGATGGGACTCCGAGAGAATTGAGTCCGGAAGAAATGGCGGCGGCAACAAAAGCCGAGGCGCAACGTGTAGCCAGTGCGCCAACACAGGCGACGACCGAAGCACCGTCGACCGCGGACGCCCCGGTAACACCACGCCGAGAAGCGGCCAGTCAGACAGCAAGCCCTCAACCGGAACCGCAGGCTGAGGTTCAGGAAGAAACCGAAATACCCGGCGCCGATGATCCCACGAGCTTTGCCAATTTTCTGATGTCAATTGCCTCGAATGCGGCGTCGTCGCTGGGAATGATGGAACATCCGGTTACGCGCAAGCGCGAAGTCGATCTGGAACTGGGCAAGCACTGGATTGATATAGTCGGCATGCTGCAGGAAAAGACACGCAATAATCTTTCACCCCAGGAACAACAAATTCTTGAAGGCCTGCTAGCCGACCTGCGCATGCAGTATGTTTCGCTTGCCAATGCAACCACGCAGAAAGCGCCGCGCGCATTCTCCAGCGGCGACATCACCGGCGGAAGATAAGGCAGTAAATCGTGAATCGTAAATCGTAAATCGTTCAGCTTCACTCGCTTTATTCGCCCCGCGTCATATTTACCATTCACGATTTACGATTTACGATTCACGAAATGAAGCTTACGTTTCTCGGCACGGGCACATCCACAGGCGTACCTTCCATCGGCTGTGAATGCGAAACCTGCACTTCAAACGATCCCCGCGACAAACGATTAAGAGTTTCAGTTCTTATCGAGCATGCCGGCCAGTCGATCCTAATTGACACCTCCTCCGATTTTCGCCAGCAAGCACTGCGCTATGGATTGAAACGGCTCGATGCAGTCTTGATCACCCACTGTCATGCTGATCACATTTTTGGTCTTGACGATATTCGCCCGCTGAATTTTCGCTATGGCGCGCTCGGACTTTACGCGAATGAACGCGCGTGGATCGATATACGTCGCATCTTCAAATACATCTTTGAGCCCTCGCATTTTGGCGGCGGCCTGCCGCAGGTTATCCCGCATACAGTCGAGCCGGGCGCCCAGTTTTGTTTGGAAAAAGATTTGCTGATTACACCGCTGGACGTAATCCACGGTCGCTTGCCGGTGATGGCCTATCGTCTTAACGATTTTGCTTATGCAACGGACCTGAGCGAGATTCCTGAGGCAACGATGGATCAGATGCGCGACCTCGATGCGTTGGTGCTTGACTGTTTGCGATTCAAAGAACACCCCACGCATCTGTGGGTAGACAAGGCCCTTGAATATATCGAGAAAATAAAACCGCGGCGCGCTTATCTGACGCACATTGCTCATGACGTGAAGCATGCGCGCGATTCCGCGAGGCTGCCGGATGGAGTTGAGTGGGCCTACGATGGACTTGTTGTAAGGGATGAGTGATAAGAAAGGCGGAGTCCAAAGTCCAATGTCCAAAGTCCAATGTCTTTTTTTGCCTTCATCGCCACGAGATACTCTTGAAAACCTAACACTCGATCCAGGTAGGTTGACGTTGGACTTTGGACGTTGGACTTTGGACTAACAGATGCGCTTATTCCACGGTACTGACAACGCCGAGATCCAACGACCGACGGTGCTAACCCTAGGTGTATTTGATGGCTTGCACCTGGGCCATCAGTTGATTATGCGCACCGTTGTGGAACGAGCCCGTGCCACTGGCGCCGTGCCGACAGTGATAACTTTCGATCCACACCCGCGCGCGGTGCTCCATCCTGAATCCGCTCCTCCTCTGCTGCAAACTCTCGATCAAAAAGTCGAAGGCTTTGGCGTGTTGGGAATCGAGCAAGCGATTGTCATTCGCTTTACTCCCGAGTTTTCTATGATTCATGCGGAAGATTTTTTGCGTGACGTTGTCAAGGAACGCTTGCACGCAAAAGAAGTTTACCTGGGTCGCGGCTTTGCTTTTGGTCACAATCGGGAGGGGAACATCGAATTGCTGCGCCGCGTCAGCAAGGATCTTGGTTTCATTGCCGATGAAGTGCCGGAGGTGCAGTTACGCAACCAGCGCGTCAGCTCAAGTCGCATTCGCCAGTTGCTGACGGAGGGAAATGTAAATCTTGCCCGTCGTCTGTTAGGGCGGCCGTATGGCGTCGAAGGGCTGATTGAACGAGGCGCGCAGCGTGGCGCTAAGCTTGGTTTTCCCACGGCCAACCTGCACCCTCACAATCGCGTCATACCCCGCAACGGTGTGTATGTCACCGGCGCGTTAATTGAGGGCCAATGGCGTCGCAGCGTAACAAATGTAGGGTTGCGGCCGACGTTTGGCAGCGATGCGGAACCTTCAGTCGAGACTTTCGTAATGGATTGGGCGGGTGATTTATATGGCGACGTCTTGCGCGTCCGTTTTCTGCACCGGCTGCGCGACGAGCAAAAGTTTGGCTCCGTTAATGAATTGACAGCGCAGATTCAAAAAGACGTGCGAAGGGCGCAGAGCTATTTTGGGCGACAACCAGTGAAGTGTTCGTTATCGATGGTTTAGACTTGCAGTAGGGGCAGGCTTTGGCCGCGGCCTCTTGCCGTTCATAGACATAATGAAGATTGAACAACTAATTCCAGCGGCGGCCATGAAAGTACCGGCGCGCGACAAGAATCCCGGCGCCGGCGTAGTGATCGCAGGCACGCACGGTTCGAACCCGGTTGCGCCGCTTACCGACGAACTGGTGGATAACATTCTCGCCGGCCGCGGCGTGCGCGGCTGGATACGAGCAGCGCGTGTTGCCAAAGTTCTGGGATTGTTTGCGCTTTACCTTTTTCTTGACACCTACGATATTCGCGCCGACTTCAATCGCCGCATGGAAGCGCGCAAGCGCGATGCGATCTCTCCTGAGCATTGGCGCGCGCGGTTTAAAGCACAGACCCGCGCGTTTGCCTTCGCCAGTTTGGACAAAACCATTCGACTGCTGCGTTTGATTATGTTTCGCGGTCGCGAGGGCTCAGTCAACAAAACGGCGAGGCTTGAGCAGCAAGCGGTGTGGCTGCGGAAAAGTTTGATCGACCTCGGGCCGACGTTCATCAAGATTGGCCAAACCCTCGGCACACGAGCCGACCTACTGCCGCTTGCTTATGTAAAAGAGCTGGCGACGCTCCAGGATAACGTGCCGGCGTTTCCTACTGCCGAAGCGTTCGCGAGGATTGAAGCCGAGCTGGCAAAGACTTTAAGTGAGTGTTACGCCGAGATTGATAACGAACCAATAGCATCGGCCTCGCTGGGCCAGGTATATCGTGCGCGTTTGTTCTCAGGTGAAGAGGTTGCCGTCAAGGTCCAGCGCCCTGACCTCGAACGCATTATCAGTTTCGACGTTGCCATACTCTATCGTCTTATCAAATTTGTGAACCGCGTTTTTCCCAAAGCGAATGAAAACGCCGATTGGGAAGGCATGCTGCGTGAGTTTCACGCGACCGTTTTTGAGGAGATGGACTACGTCAAGGAAGGGCGTAACGCAGATCGCTTTCGCTATAACTTCAAAACCTGGCGAGCGGTTCGCGTTCCGAAGATTTACTGGTCACACACCCGCACAAAAGTTTTGACGCTGGAGTTCATACGCGGAACTAAAGTTGTCGATATCGAAGCATTACGCGCGCGCCGCATCTCGCCTGTTAAAGTTAATCGGCTGCTGGTGCGCACCTACCTGAAACAATTGCTGGAAGATGGGTTCTTTCATGCCGATCCACATCCGGGCAATCTCCTCGTGATGGATTCCGGCCATCTGGCGTTTTTCGATTTCGGCATGGTTGGCCGCATCGATGCGAAGCTACAGTCGCAAATGATCGATGCGTTCTTTCATGTGATTGAACGCAACGTGCATGGTTTGGGCCAGGACATCATCGATCTAAACTTCCTGAAGCCGGGAGTTGATGCGGAAACAGTGCGTCCGGTGGTCGAGAGGCTTTTCAAGGTCTATCTCAACTTGAAGCTTGGTGAAGTAAACTTCAAGGAACTCACCTACGATTTGGCGGAAGTGGTTTATGAATATCCATTCCGACTGCCGGCAAACTTTACTTACATTATGCGGGCGCTGATGACGCTCGAAGGCATCGGCATTGTCACCGATCCCGCGTTCAGCTTTTTCGAGACGGCGAAACCTTATGCGAGAGAATTCATGCTGCGGCGTGAAGGCCGTAAGTTTGGCAAGTTGATCTTGGACACTATTGCGGGACGTGAAAACGGCAACGGCGGCATGCAATGGTCGCGCGTCTGGAAACTCACCAAAATGGCCGCGCAGATGTATCTCGGATAATAATCACTCAAGCAAATTACTGGGACCGCGGGCGTCCCGCCCGCAATGAGCGCGCAGCGCGAACAAGTTTTTTCTCCTAAGCCTCATCACTTCTGTTTCTTAAACCACGCACTGCTGTATAGCCAGTCCCCGGGCTCCAAACACAATCCGGCTTTTACGGGATTGTTTTCTATGTATTGGATTGTCTTTTCAAAATGCTTTTGATTGCGAATATAGCGGTCGAAATAGTCTTCGATCCAAAACTGCCCGTCGCGATGCAATATTTTGTTTGCCTCATGCGAAGTATAAGACTTAAGCGAATGCAGAATATCGCTCAACTCGTATTGGTCGAATCGTGTCAGCAAGGAATGAACGTGGTTTGGCATCACTACCCAGGCGAAGAGACGATATCTGATGCCGTCAAAGTTAAGGAGCGAATCCTGAACCATCCTGGCGACTTGAGGCAGCTTGAGAAAAGAGTCCCCATATCCCTGATCCAAATACTTTTCGATTCGCCTCTGCAGCACTATTCTTTCCTGCTCGTACTTCAACGACTTTAGCTCTTCCCGCCAGCGCTGGATGACTCTTCTTGGAATTGAGTCGGCGAGATGAAACGTAATGAACTGCGGCATCGCGCGACCATCGAAGTGAGGTAGATAGCCGCGACTATGCCAGCCAGCCTCTCCTAATTCTTTTTGATGAGGATCATCAAACAGCGTCATGCGCCCGATGTTACGGCGGGCGTTGCGTGGTACCGAGGACGGCGCAGTTACTGCGGGATTCAATTCAATGCAAGGATTCTTGTTCGCGCTGCGCGCTCATTGCGGGCGGGACGCCCGCGGTCCCAGTATTTGCGTTGAATCTGCGATATTTGCGTTGAGTTTATTTGGCGCTGATGGCATTGAAGAAGAGCGGGTAAGTGGCCAACGACTGGCCGCGGTATTGTGGGCGAAAGCCGAAGAGAATAATGCGGCCTTTGCCCAACGTGACTTCAACCAGCGCGGCTTTTCCTTTGATGAGATTCCCGCCTAATAACCAACCGGAAAGCAGTGGGTTTTTGTCGGTTGGATAGCGCGCGATGATGCGAACGCTTGATGCGGAAAGTGCAGGCAGCGTGTCTGTCGTTTCGCGCTGCGCGCTCATTGCGGGCGGGACGCCCGCGGTCCCAGTAATCACTTCAAACACCGGCGAATCTTCGACCCAGGCAATAGTTTCTTTCGGCATGCCCGCGGCAATTGGATGCGAAGTGTCCAACTCTATTCGCAGAATCGAACCAGGCACAAAGAATTCCTTTTCAGATAGGTTCTCCGTAACATCGCGCAATGGAAGCTTGAATTGTTCGATCGCAAAATCTGACGCGCGATTCAAACAAACCAGCGTCCCGCCCTGCTCAACGAATTCGCGTAACGCCTTCACGCCTGCTGGTCCAATTCCGCCCGTGTATTCAGGCGGCATGGTGCCTGCTTTGTGTCCACTGAGAATTGTTTCCGGCGCCTGATCGGGAATGATGATGGCATCATAAATCGGCACGGTGGAATGTATTTCTGAATCGCTGATTGTCGAATAGCGAATTGAGCGGGAAGTGCCGCCGCTGTGTTCTAAAACCCAGGTGGTCCAACCCTCATCCAGCGCGGGAACATAAGATTTGTACACCCCGATCGAGCGCTCGATCGGTCCGCCGCCGATGCAACTGCCAATACCACGCCCCAGTGGCACTTTGTATTCGAAAGGCTTGTATACAAACGTCGGCTCCGTACCCATCAACAACGATAAAGTGTGCGCGGTGACATCATATGGCTGTATCGGATGGCCCGAAGCATCCAGCAAGTCTGGATAATGTTGGCTTTCAAGCACGGCTTTCGCAAAGCTTGCGTACGGCTGTGCCATCTTAATTACAGCGGTATTGTCAGGGTAACGAACGCCGGCCGCGACAAAAGGTTGGGTCAGATCGATGTTGACGCCAGCACGATTCAGCACAGACAAAATGTCGGGGCGGTGCTTTGCATCTGGAAGAATAATTCCGCACAACTCCCCCGCCATCCGCGGCCTTGTTGCATCTCTTCCAATCGCATAGAACGTCTGGAGCCACTCTTCGCGATGAGTCGCGGCATGGTCCAACAGCAGGAACGCCGCGGCTGTCATGTAGTTTGTGATGTCGCGCAATTGCCACTCGCCGCCGCGCCAAAGTGGAGCAAACGTCGCTGATTCTTTTTTCGGATCGTAGCCTTCACCTTTTTTTAGCTGTTCAAATTTTACGGTTATGGGTGTGGCGAGTTTGCATGATGCTGTTTCCGACAAGATGCGCACGCCGCCGTGGTAATGCGAATAGGCACGCGACGGCGACCACGCGTCGTAAGTTGAACTCGTGGTGATGCCTGTGAACCCGGCGGCGCGCATCTCACGCGCCATGTAGTTTCCCAATTCTGTATATCCCGCCACGATTTGCTGAGGAACGTTTGGTTCGACGGGCGGCATGTAAGGCGGCAGAAACATGCGCGCACCGTATTCGCCTTGCTGATGTATGTCGTGAACGATCTGGGGGTGCCAAACGTTGTGAATCTTGTCAACAGCGATCTGAGTTTCGACCTGCGTGAAGGCGTACCAATCGCGATTGTCATCGTGGCCGGTGTACTTATGATAAAGCTCAGGTGGGCTTGTGCCTTCATACGGCGTGCCTAATGTTTTGTCATACCAGTTCTTAACAATGTCCACGCCGTCGGGATTCAGCGACGGCACCAGCAAAATAATTGAGTTTTTAAGGATTTCGCGAATCTCCGGCTCGTTAGACGAAGCTAACCGATAAGCAATAAGCATGCTCGAAAGATACGAACCCACTTCGGTCGAATGAATGCCGCAGGTGATCAACACGATCGTCTTGCCCCGGGCGATCAGTTCCGCTGCTTTGCGGTCCCGTCCCGCCGCGGGGCCCAGTTTGCGCGGATCGGCCAACAATTCCTGAATCTTTTGATATTCATCTAGCCGCGCGAGATTTTCAGAGGCGCTAATTGTCGCCATCACAAAGGGTTGGCCCATCGTCGATTTGCCCAGCTCTTCAAACCTAACTCGGTCACTGGATTTAGCCAGCGCTTCGAAGTATCGAATCACCTGGTTCCAGCTCGCGAGTTTTCGATCGTCGCCGGGTATAAAACCGAGAATTTCTTCAGGGGCGGGAATGTGTGCGAGAAGTGGCGTTGGACTTCCAAGGTTTACGACGGAATGCGCGCCGGCACGTGAAAATGAATTGAGTTGGAAGAGAACCGCGGTGATCAGGACGAGAAGAACTATTTTTGTTCGCATGAAGTTGCTTTCGATTCCTTCTTTCGCGCGACTGGAAAGACAGAGGAAGTGTAATCGAAAATGTGCTGAAGGATGAAGAACGTTATTCCTGGGACCGCGGGTGTCTCGCCCGCAATGAGCGCGAAGCGTGAACGTCTGGCACTGGTGACTGATCTTCAATTACGAAGCGCTTGGCGGATCGCTGCGGGCGAGACGTCCGCGGTCCCAGCAATCGCGTTGAGCTTTCCAAATTCTAGTATTAGGCAATTCGCGTCGCTGGTTGTCTCAAGCCTCAAAGGTCGCACTTTAACGGTGAATCAGCTTGCCCAAGCGCGGGTGGCCCGTGTAAAGTAGCCCACGAACTACCCCCTGCGCACTCCCCGTTTTACAAACTGAATCGGAGGTCACTTCAGATGTCTTCTGAAAGCATTCCTGCGAACGAGTTCCCGGACCGCATAGGCTTCAAACCGGATAATCCTTATCTGGAGAATTTCCGACCATACATTCCAGCTGGCGTGCGCATGCGCGAGTTGACCATCCTGCCGCTGATCGTTGGCACGTTATTGGGAATGGTTTTTGGGGCCTCGTCACTTTATTTAGTCCTCAAAGTGGGACTAACCGTCAGCGCTTCGATTCCGGTTGCGGTCATCTCTATCACCATCTTTCGCATGCTTTCAAAAATTGGCCTGCGGGACGCTACGATCCTCGAGAACAACATTGTGCAGACGGCTGGGTCGGCTGGCGAGTCGATCGCGTTCGGCGTTGGCGTGACGATGCCCGCGATCATGATCCTGGGATTCGATTTGGAGTTTACGCGCGTGATGCTGGTGGCGATGCTTGGCGGACTGCTGGGCATTCTGATGATGATTCCGCTGCGGCGTGCTTTGATTGTGGCCCAGCATGGCTATCTGAAGTATCCGGAAGGCACAGCTTGCGCGGAAGTCTTGAAAGCAGGCGCATCCGATGAGTCACGCGCCGCCGCGGCGGCAGGCGCCGATCCGAACGCAAGGGCTGAGGTGTCGGCGCAAACGGGAGCCAAAACAATTTTCGGTGGTCTGGGAATTGGTTTCCTTTACCAGGTGCTGATGACCGGACTTAAGGGATGGAAGGACGTGCCGGAAAAAGTTTTTGGCGCACCATTTAAAGCGGCTTCGCTGTCAGCTGAAATTTCTCCTGCGCTGCTGGGAGTCGGCTACATCATCGGGCCGCGTATCGCTTCCATCATGTGTGCGGGCGGCGTGTTGGCCTATCTGGTATTAATTCCCGCAATCAAATTTTTTGGCGAAGGCATGACAACCGTTCTGCCGCCCGGAACTATTCCCATTAGTGAAATGAGTCCCGGCCAGATTCGCGGCGCCTATGTGCTTTACATTGGCGCGGGCGCGGTCGCAGCCGGCGGTATCATTAGCCTGTTTCGCTCGCTGCCGACAATCTGGCACGGGTTGAAAGGCGGACTCGCCGATCTGCGCGGCGGACAAGCGGCGACTGCAAACGCGCCACGCACCGACCAGGACCTCTCGATGAAGTTTGTGATCGGCGGCATCATCGCCCTGCTTGCCTTGATCATGATCTTCCCGCAACTGAATTTGCGCTGGAACATCATTGGCGCGATTTTGATCGTTGCGTTCGGGTTTTTGTTTGTGACAGTTTCATCGCGCCTTACGGGTGAAATTGGTTCTTCGTCGAACCCGATTTCGGGAATGACAGTGGCAACGCTGCTGCTAACCTGCCTGATCTTTTTGTTCATTGGTTGGACTGGCCCAACCTATTACGTGACCGCGCTGTCTATTGGCGGCATTGTTTGCATCGCTTCTTCCAACGGCGGCACAACGTCGCAGGATTTGAAGACCGGTTTTCTGATAGGTTCAACACCGCGACTACAACAGATCGCAATCCTCGTGGGCGCATTTGCGTCTGCCTTGATTCTTGGTCCGATTCTCTTGCTTCTCAATAATTCAGCCACGGTTTACGTGCCGCGCGTCAGCTTTGAACCAGCCACCAGCAGCGTCACCATCGATTCAACTAGGGCGAGTTCACTGCCCGCTTACACCGATGAGATCAAACCCGCCGCACCCGGCAATTACCGCATGTTGAAAAATGAAGCGGGCGCTGGAGCGGTAGCCGGTCTAGATCCTGGCGAATACCTGGTCGATGGTTCAGGAAAAGTTGTTTACAAAGTTGAAGAGAATTTTCCGGCCACGCTAAAAATTGATCCGTCACAAGCCGGCGTTCCGGAAAAGCTGAAAGGGCCGCAAGCCAATTCTGACAAGAACAGCTACCGGCCGTTTCACAAGATAGATACCAGCGGTGGACCAGCAGGCCGTTATTTGGTGAATGATCAGGGCGTACCGGTTTACCTTGCCGACCCGGGCATTAACGGTATTCACAAAGTAAGACCGGACGGCTCGGCAGTAACAAAGTATGACGCGCCTAAGGCAACGTTGATGTCCTACATCATCAAAGGAATCCTGAACCGGCAGTTGCCATGGGGACTGGTGCTGCTGGGCGTGATGATTGCCATAGTTCTGGAGATGAGCGGCATCCCTTCGCTGGCATTCGCGGTCGGTGTTTACCTGCCACTATCGTCGTCGAGCCCGATTTTTATCGGCGGCATGATTCGCTGGCTGGTAGACAAGTACCTGCGCAGGAAACTTCAGGCTCACAAGCTGTCTGAAGATGAGTTGGTTGCCGAGACCGATAAGAGTCCCGGTGTGCTGATGGCCTCAGGATACATTGCGGGCGGCGCGCTGGCAGCGATCGTGATTGCGATACTACAGGGCGTGCCGCGACCGGCGCTGGCAAACTTTAACAAGTCGGTGGAAGACTGGGCCACGCTTCACAACCCGCTTTTTGGCGGCGCAAATTCAGATATGTTGTCGATGATTCCATTTATTATCCTGATGCTGCTGCTTTATCTGGTGGGGCGCGAAGTTATCTTGACGACTCGTCCCGACGCGGTGAAGCGACGCTGATTCTGTTCGACTGCGTTTTATAGTTTATACTTTTCAGGCGCGCTGCTTAGCACGGGGCGCGCCTTAAGTTTGATCAAAGGAATTCTTACCAATGCGCGCTTTAGTCATAGATGCACGATCTCTTCAACGCGTTATCCTCATCAGCTTGCTGATCTGTTCCTTGGCCGCAGTAGCGGCATCGCAGCAACCAAAGCGGTCGCCGTCCGACACCGTGCGCGAGTTTTACAAGGCCATGCGCGAGAAGAAATTTCGCGAGGCTTTTGACTTGTCGATCTACAAGCCAGCGATTGACCCGCTCAAACCGCAGGAGTTTGAAGACTTGCGTCCGGACTTTGAAAAAATGGCGGCGGTAATTCCCGAAGCGGTAAACATCGCGGGTGAACAAATCAGCGGCGAAACGGCAACTGTATTCGTAAAGGTGAAAGAGGGTGACAATCCGGATCAGTCTGAACCCATATCACTAATGCGAGTAGACGGCGCCTGGATCATCGGTGACAAAGAAAACCAGGAGATCGTCAAAAAGGCGGGCAAGCAGTTTTTCTTTAACGCCCGCATTGATACGCATCACGACGAGGTGCAGGCGATGCTGACACGCATCTCGCTGGCCCAACTAGTCTACAGTCAACAGCACAACGGATTGTTTGGTGATCTGGCAACGTTGATTACCGCTGGCCTGGTGCCGAAAGATCTCGAAGGCACCGAATCAACGGGCTATCGTTTTCATATCAACAGCATTAACGGCGGAAAGAGCTGGAACGCAGCGGCCGAGCCGGCACAGTATGGGCGCACGGGTAAGCTTTCGTTTTACATGGATGCCGCCGGCGTGCGCAGCGGCGACAAGAGCGGGAAGCCCTTAACGCCTTGAAGAAGAATTAATCGACCCTTCTAAATAACAATCATGGAAACCTCGACGCCTCGCTATTCAACATCCGCTTTTTACTTTCGCTTGCCCTTAATTCTCGGCGCCGTTTTCGTTCTCCTGCTGCAAGCCTCGAATGTTTGGTCCCAAGCCGGACCGCGGGGCGTTCGTCGTCCGCAGCAATTTGCGAAAGGGCATTCGATGGTCAAGGGCCGAGTGATCTACAAAGACAACCTCGAGCCGTTGAAAGGCGTGCGCTTGCGAATTTTTACGAGCGGCGATGACGAAGGTGAACTTGTTGTATTCGCGAATGACCGTGGAGAGTTTCGTGTAGACAATCTGGAGGCGGGGAAGTACTACGTGGTGCTCGAAGGCGCGGGTGTCGCTATGCCAAGCGGTATGGGAATGAAAATACCGTTGCCGATGTCGGCCATTCCCAGGCGGGAGGACTTCGAAGAAGTTGTTCCCAGACACGATGCGGAGTTTACAGTTGACGGAACCAACAACCTTGACGTGGACATTCGCGTCGATCGTGGTGGAAAGCTGGCGGGCAAAGTGTTAAAGCCTGATGGTTCGCCCGCCGGCGATGTGGCCGTGTCATTGAGTTCTCGGGCCGCCGCGAAAGGGGGCCCATATACCTCGCGATTTTCGGCGCGCACTGACAAAGAAGGCCGCTATCAATTCGAGAATTTACCGGCTGGTGATTACGTTGTGGCTGCGGCCATTGAAAACAAGCAGAAGACGGACGTCCCCACCAAATCGATTGGAAC